>SHYW01000149.1 GCA_009692615.1 Deltaproteobacteria bacterium
CGGGACGCCAGTCGATCCGTTGCGCTTCTTTGTCCTGCGGCCACATCAGCGAATAACCATGGCCGGATAATATCACGATATGCGCGCCGGGGCCATGCCGATGGCCTTTCTTATACTTCCCGGCCGGAAATGCCGATAAATGCGCGCTCATGGTATTGCCGGCGAACTCGAACAAGCTATTGCGCGTGCCCGCGCCGCGAGCCGAATGCTCTACGGGTTGAAACTCCATGAGATTAGCGACGAAGTTGGTTTCCCAGACACGCCCCGGCTTGACGCCTTTTTGAATATAGTATCCGGGCTTGGTCAGCTCACCCGCTTCGCCGCGATAGCGATCCATGAAAATGAACGGATTGTTGAAAATGAAGTCAACATTGCGAAATTGATTGATCGCCTGGGGCGCGCTGGTGAGCGAAATAAAGCGCGCCGGTTTGGACGCGTCGGCGTTGAAATGTTGATGCCAGGCATTGAGCGGCGGCGAGAACAGGCTGCCCTCCTGCCACTCAAGCGTATGCTTGGCACCGCATTCATTCCAAATCTGGGTAGCCCCCTGGCCGCTCAAGATGAAAATAATTTCTTCATAGAGATGACGTTCCGGCTTGAGCTGCTGCTTCGCGGATATTTCATTGATATGCGCGTCGCAATTCATGCCGGCACCATTGAGATTGACGAACGCGCCACGCCCGCCGGTTCGCGCCCAATCGGCTAACTCCACGGTTCGGACATCATCGATCCAATAGCCGCCATAACTGGGGATGCCTTCGCTTTCCTGCCAAAAAGCATAGGGAGTTTTTAACTCATAGGCGGATTTCGTGCTGAGATCTTGCATGGTGTTTTCCTTTCAATTCATGCCGGCGTCTTAGGCCAGCTTATTTGGGGCGAAACAGTTGAGTAAACTCTTGCAAATATTTGTCTAGATTGAGCACCACCGCGTCGGGCACGGCGTAAGCTTTGAGATCGCCGACGGTTTGTAAATCTTTGCGCGCGGAAAAGCGGCCGGTCTCAAGGATCGTCTTCTGACCTTCAATGGAAAGCGCGAAATCAACGAACAGCTTGCTCGACGCCGGTGCATCGGTCTTCACCGCGATGCCAACACCGCTGGTCGTGGCGACGATCGGCTTCGCCGTGGTCACCCACTGCACCGGCGCGCCACTTTGCTGCAACTGAGTTATGTTGAAGCCATAGACCAGCGCCAACGGAAACTCACCGGCGGTCATCAACTGCGCGAGCAGAGAATGGCCCCGGCGCCAATGGATTTTCTGTTGCGCCAGCGCGTGAAAGAATTTCTCGCCGCGCTCTTTGCCCATGAAGTGCAACATGGCGCCGTACCAAATCCCCACTTCTGGGTCCATGCCGAGCTTATCGTTCCAGCGCGCGTCGAGTAAATCGGTCCAGTCCTTGGGCACCTGAGCGGCGGGCACCTGGCGCGTGCTATAGCCCAGCACGATCAGATTTGAATACATGGTCGCCCAATGTCCCTTGGGGTCATAGAAGCCTTCCAAGTACGCCTTGGTCTGCGAGCTTTGATAGCGCGCCAGCAGTCCCTTCTCCGCCAGCAAGGGTAAGTAGGCGAACGAGGTCACGTCGAACTGCGGCGTGCCAGATCTCGCTTCGGCAAAGATCCGGTTCATGATCCGCTCATTGCTGAGCCGATTGATCGCCACTTTCAGAAACGGATATTTTTTCTCGAAGGCATCGGCCAGCGGCTTGCTGCCGTTGACGTTCAACGCCGTATACCAACGCACCGTGCCGCGCTCGCGCCGCGCCTCGGCAATCAACGCGTCATCGGCGCGCACCGCCACCACCGCTTGACTGAAAGCGATGAGCGGTACCAGTAGGGCAATTTTCCAGTGCCCAATACCCCTAATCTCACTGTTCCGCACGGCAATCCACTCCAATTATTTTAGCAACGAGCGCTTGGCTCCTTCGTCAGGCGGCGATCAACACGCCGGCAACGCACCAATGACCAGAGCGTATCAACATTTGCTTCTTTGGCGCAAGACTAGAGAGCGCCAACCGGCGACGTCTCGGTTTCCTTGACAACCCCGCGCCGCGACAGGTATTACCTGGAAACAATCCGCTGCAATTGCGACCGGTCGCGCAACCGGTTCAATAACTATCGATCAAGAACAACCCCTGGGAGCCCTGCCATGCCCTACAGCACCGCCAACGGCCTAAAAATTTACTACGAAGTCTCCGGCGAAGGCATGCCCTTCGTCATGGTTCATGCCAATCCGTTCGACCACAATTTGTGGATGTACCAGATCGCCCACTTCTCGACTTACTTCAAAGTGATCGCCATCGATATCCGCGGCTACGGACGATCCGACAAGCCGGAAACGCCGTTCAGCCTCAAAGACATGGCCGACGACGTGCTCGGTGTTTGCCGCGATGAAGGCGTCAACGCAGCGATCCTCGGCGGCGTCAGCGTCGGCTCGGGCATGGCGATCTTGCTCGGCCTCGATCATCCGGAGATTTTCAAGGCGATCATCCTCGTCGGCGGCAGCAGCGGCCCCGGCGGTTCCATCGACGAACGCATTCACGGTTACACTAAGGTCGGCATCGAAAAATATCACATTCAACATCTGCGCGAATTGGTCGCGCCGGAATTTCCAGAAACTAAATTAGGAAAGTATTTGCTCAACACTTTCGTCGAACGCGATCCCTGGCTGTCGGGCGAATCCATCGGGCAGATTTTTCACGCCCGCGGCGGCCTCGACATGACGCCGCGTCTGGCAACGATGAAAGTGCCGACGCTAGTGATCAACGGCGAATACGATAACTCACTAGCCGGCGGCAAGAAAACTGCATCGCTAATTCCTGGCGCCGTGCACAAAGTCCTGCCAAAAACTGGCCACGCCTGCAACATCGAAGACCCCGCCACGTTCGATGAGTTCGTGATCGATTTCCTGCGCGCCAATAAGTTGATGCCAGCCAATCCGACGTAGGGGCAGGCCCCTGTGCCTGCCCTGGGTCCGGACGGGCAACCACGGGGGTTGCCCGTACCTCCGACGCCGGCACCATTCACAAATTCGATCTCGCTTCGCTCATCGAAGTGCAGAACCGGCATGGACATGCTATAGAAATTTCCATTCAGAACGAGAAAGAAAAATTCACATGGCGATCAATATTGAAAAACTCAAAAACATGGCGCCGCCCCAAGGCATGGAGTTTCACATCGCCAAAGTCGGCCATGTCGTCCTGCAAGTCGCCGATCTCGAACGGGCGACGGAGTTTTACACCAAAGTACTCGGCTTCAAAGTCTCCGACGTTTACCCCGACGAGATGATGCCCGGTGGTATGGTCTTTTTGCGTTGCAACAGCGATCATCATTGCCTCGCGCTGGTCGGTCAAGGCGATAGCAAAAACAATCACCGCGAGCTGCATCACCTCGCCTTCGAAGTGCCGACCCTCGGCGAAGTACTGCGCGCGCGCGACCGCTTGCGCCAATTCGGCGCGACCATCGACTTCGCAGGACGGCGCCGCGCCGGCTGCCAGATCGCCGTCGAGTTCTGCGACCCGGACAACAACTCGCTGGAAATCTACTGGGGCGTCGACCAAGTCGGCAGTGATGGGCGCGTGCGTCCGTCGAACGAATGGCACGGCGTAAAATCGTTGGACGAAGCGATCGTCAACCCCGTGCCCGGACAAGACACGCATATCCCTAAATGAATTCCTCTGTTCCATCGCTCGAAGATCTAATTAGCGACTCGAAACATGCACTTGTCATCGGCGTTGGCGGCGGCGGCGATGTCGTCGGGGCGCTGACCGCTGCGCGCTTTCTCGAATTCTGCGGCTTGCGCTTTACCGTCGGCGGCCTTTCTTGGGAACGCAACGTTTACGATCCGATTCCCGGCCCGCGCAAACCCAGCGAAACGAAAAACGTGCGGGTACTGCACGAGTTCGCTTGGATGGCCAATGCCAATAGCCAAACCAGCACCGGCGTGCCTTTCGCCGAAGCGAAGATGGCCGCGCTGCTCAAACGTGAAGTCCTACTCGTCGACATCAACGGCGGCGTCAAGGGCGTCGTCGACGGACTTGAAGTCGCGATGAAAGAATTGCAAACCGATCTGCTCGTCGGTCTCGATGTTGGAGGCGATTCATTGGCCGAGGGCCATGAGCCCGGCCTGCGCAGTCCGCTGGCGGATTCCATCATGATCGCCGCCTTTGCCGAATTGGCAGAGCGCGGCCATCGTACCATGTGGGGCGTGTTCGGCTACGGCAGCGACGGCGAATTGACCGTCGACGAAATTGAAACCGCCCTCAGCAAACTTGCCGCTGCCGACGGCCTGCTTGGCGCCTGGTCGCTGACAGCGAAAATCGCTAGAGAACTCGAAGAAGTAGTAAAAACCGTTCCGACCGAAGCGAGCGCACTTCCGATCGAATGTTTCCGCGGCGCCTGTGGCAACCGCGATATCCGGCGCGGCGAGCGCCATGTCAAACTCACGCCGCTCACGGCGCTGACATTTTTCATGTCAACCGGCAAACTTTATGATACCCTCGCCCGGCCCGCTCGAGCGCTACGTTCCAGCTCATCGTTAGACCAAGCCAATGACGCGCTCCACGCCCTCGGCATCGCCACCGAACTGGACTATGAACGAAAATTCTATCAGGCGGCAACTCTCAAGTGATTGAAAGATTCTTCGGCGAGCTGCAGCGCGACGCGATCATATTAATGATCTCCCGCGGCGTGCGCGCCTTCGCATTCTCCTACCTGGGCGTGATTTTCACGATTTATCTGAGTCAGCTTGGCTACTCGACCATGACGGTCGGTTTCGTCGTGACCACCGCTTTCGCCGCCAGCGCCGTTCTCACGGCGCTCTGGGGTTATTTGTCGGATCGCTACGGCCGCAAGAATATCTTGATCCTGCTCGCGGCGCTGACCATCGTTTCAAACCTCATCTATATTTTCTCTAGCCACTTGATCTTCATCATCGCCGCCGTGATCATCGCCAACGTCGGCGCCGGCGGTTCAGGCGCCGGCGGACAGGGGGGCGGCCCGATGAGTCCGGTCGAGCAAGCCTTGCTCGCGGAAAAGTGCACGGCGGAAAACCGCAACAAAGTTTTTGCCGCCAACGCGTTTGTCGGCTCCATGTCGGGCTCCCTCGGCGCCCTGCTGAGCGGCCTGCCGCAGCACTTGCAACAAGATTGGGGCTGGCAGCCGATCGCTTCCTATAAACCGTTATTCGGCCTCACCATCCTTTTTAGTTGCGTGCTGATCTTCGCCTACTCGCGCATCGACGAACATCATGTTTATCGCAAGCGCGAGAAAAAACAGTACGCCACCAAGGCCAACAAGTTCGTCTTGAAAATGTCGCTGCTCGGCATGATCGACAATCTCGGCGGTGGCTTGATTAGCCCATTGCTGGCGTACTGGTTCTTCCTGCGCTACGGCGTCGACTTGAAATTCCTGGGCTACATGTTCTTTCTCTCCTATTTTCTCGCCGCCATGTCCTTTCTCACCGCGCCGATGATCGCCCGCAGGATCGGCGTCGTCCGCACCATGGCGTTTTCCCATGGCTTGGCCTCCTTCATCTATTTGATTTTACCGCTGGCCCCGACGTTCACGATCGCCGCGGCGCTGACGATCATTCGCTCCTATCTCGCTTACATGGACAATCCGCTACGCAGTTCCTTCATCATGGGCGTGGTGCGGCCCGAAGACCGCGGTTCGGCGGCCGGCTTGACCAGTCTGTCGCGCCATGTGCCCGTAGCCGTCAGTCCGACTCTGTCCGCTTACCTAATGCAAAGCTTTTCCTTGAGCGTGCCGATTTTCATCGGCGGCTGCCTGCAGCTATTTCATGACTGCGTTTTTTATTTCATGTTCCGTGACGTCAAGCCGCCCGAGGAACAAGGAGCTGCGCCCCAAGTGGCGCAAGCGTAATCCATGGGAATTGTCCGGAGCCTCCATCGGGACGCCAAAATGCTGATGGCCGCGCGCGGCATCCGCGCCTTTGCGTTCTCTTACTTGAACATCATCTTCGCCATCTATCTGGACCGCTTGGGCTACACGCCGGTAACCATCGGCATCGTTTACTCGGTTGCTTATCTGAGCGGCGCCGTCCTGACAGCCTTGTGGGGTTATCTGTCCGACCGCTACGGCCGGCGCAAAATCCTCATGCTGCTGGCGCTGCTGACGATCGTCTCCAACGCCATCTTTGTGTTTTTTAGCAGCCTGTTCTTCATACTGCTCGCGGTGATCATCGCCAACGTCGGCGCCGGCGGTTCGTCTGGCGGCGGCTCCGGCGGCGGGCCGTTCAATCCAGTGGAAGAAGCTCTGCTCGCGGAAAAATGTCAGCCGGAAAAACGCACGCAGATCTTCGGCCTCAATTCTTTCTTCGGCTCGGTGATGGGATCACTGGGCGCCTTGGCCGCCGGCGTGCCGCAGTTTCTCCAAGAAAGTTGGGGTTGGTCTTCGGTAAGTTCTTACCAGCCGCTTTTTCTCATGACGATTCTTTTTAGCTTCGGCCTACTATGGGTCTACAGTTCGATCAGCGAGCAGCACCAGCCGCGAACAGCGCAAAAGAAAATCTCCAAATCCACCGGCGTGTTCGTCGCTAAAATGTCGATCCTCGCCTTCGTCGACAACTTCGGCGCCGGCATGGCTGGCGGCCTAGTTTCCTATTGGTTTTTTCTGCGCTTCGGCGTGGATCTCAAATCTTTGGGCCTACTATTTTTTATTTCCAACTTTCTCGCGGCGATTTCTTTCTTGGCCGCGCCGATCATCGCACGCCGCATCGGCCTGGTCCAAACCATGGCTTTCTCCCACGGCCTAGCGTCGATGATATACCTCTCGATCCCGTTCGCGCCGACGTTTTTCATCGCCGCCACGCTGATCGCCATCCGTTCTTTCTTCGCCTACATGGACAACCCGCTGCGCTCGTCGTTCACCATGGCAATGGTCCAGTCCAACGAGCGCGGCTCCGCCGCCGGCGTCACCAGCCTGGCGCGCATCGTGCCCTACGGCATCAGCCCGACGATCTCAACTTATTTAATGCAAAGCGTGTCGCTGACTCTGCCATTGTTTATCGGCGGCGGATTACAATTGGTCAACGACGTAGTATTTTATATGATGTTTCGCCACATCCGGCCGCCGGAGGAAGAGAAGCGCAAGGGGTAGTTTCAATGTTTCAATCCTTCGCTACGCGCTGCGCGCTACTCAGGATAACGGAGTTAGAAGTGCCGTTTCCCCGAGTAAGCCCGCAGGGCTGTAGCGAGGGGCGTTCCATTCAAACCGTTTAAAAAAGAAGATCATGGCGATCAGACGTCACATACCACCCACCGGCGCGCTCGGTTTTATCGAGCGGCTCGCCGAACAGCGCATTCGGGAAGCCCAGCGCAAAGGTGAATTTGAGAACCTCGCCGGCAAGGGCAAACCCTTAGACTTGGCCGACCACAGCACGCTGCCCGAAGATTTGCGCATGGCGTATCACGTTCTAAAAAACGCCAACGTTCTGCCGCCCGAGGCCGAGTTATTGAAAGACATCCACATCCTCGAAGATCTGCTCAAGCATGTCGAAGATGAAAGTGAGAAAAAATCCCTGGCAAAAAGTCTACAGGGGAAAGTGATCCGCCTCGATTTGATGAAGCGGCGCTCGATGGAATTAAGTTCTACCCGCGGCTGCAGCCGAAAAATAGTCGCTAAGCTATTAGGGAAATGACCTGCGACTCTCCCGCGGGCAGTGATTGAAGTGCGATGTAGGGGCGACCGGCGGTCGCCCTTCCCGCTCAATTCAGCGGCAAAAACAAATCCTCAATCGCCATCGGCTTCGCCATCAATCCCTGATCGAGCGAATAACCGACGAAGCGTTCGAGATTGGCGCGATTGTTTTCTAACCCGAAAGGCCAGGGATCTGGGCCTAAAAGCTTTTCTTCTTCCTCGAATGCTTGGCGGCCCCAGGCGAGCCAGGACCAGTTGGGATCGGCGTAGAACTCACGACAGATTTTTTTCGCTGCTGTGAATGCGTTGAACAAGCTCAGCGCTGCTTCAGGAGTTCTTTTCAGCACATCATCGCGGAACGCCACCACGTGCATGATCGGAAAGAAACCGTTCTTCTGGTAATAGCGCAAATCTTCCGCCTTGGGATCGGCGAACAGCCGCTTGATTTTCTTCGAGCCGCGCAACACTGGCTTAGGCGGATGGGGCGTCATCATGGCGCTGATCTCACCCTGCTCCAGCAGCTCGCCGACATTGGCCGACGGCGCCAGTTGCTCGATCTTGACGCCCTTCTCCGGTTCGAACGCGATGTTGTCCTTCTTGCTCAGCAGCCAGTGAATCTGACGCCAGGGCACGTCGAACTCGCTCTGCAGATCCCCCTTGGACAAAGTCGCCAGGGTATTTTGAAAGCTATGCAGGCCGACTTTCTTGCCGATCAAATCTTTCGGCTCGTCGATACCGGCGTCGACATTGATCCACATCTGCGAGTGGCTAAACAAGCGGCGCGGAAAAACCGGGATCGCGGTAAACGGCATACCGCGGCTCTTGGCCATCAAATAGGATGACAGCGACAACTCCGCCACGTCGAACTCGCCCTTCTGGAGCATCCGCTCGTGGCGCTCCTCGCCATCGCGCTGGCGGTCCGATTGGCCAACGATCAAAACTTTGAGATCGAGGCCCGTCGCTTCCACCGTGCCATCGAAGAAGGGCACGTGACGGTCATAGTGCGACAATGCCAGGGTGATTTTTGTGTTGGCCATCTTTTTCTCCATACCTCAATACAGCGGCCGCCGGCTTGGCTCCTCAGCCGGACGCAGGTAGCCGTCCATCGCCTTCAGCAATCCGGCTATGGTGGGACGATCGGTGGGATCTTCGCTGCGATGGGCGAACAAAACATTGCCGCCGCGGTCGAGCAGAAAATCGCCGCCGGCCTGGTAGATGTCTTCTTTGCCGTAGTCCTGAAGGTGCAGCCCCTTGCGGAATGATTTGAGATAGAGCTTCAGGGTCGCCGGCGAAAATACTTTACGCCAAGGGAGGGATTTCAATTCGAAAGCTTCGTAGAGTTTGCGCTCAGGGTCGGCGAGCAGCGTGAACGGCCACTCGTGATAGTTCAAATAGGTAATCAGCGTCTCCGGTTGGGCGAAAGACACCACCACGATATCGATGTTGCGGCGGCGAAACTCAGCCTTAAAGGCATTCACCTCGACGAGGTGAGCTTGGCATGGCAGTCAAGCCAGATGGCGGAGAAAAATGACTAGTAGATATTCGTTGAAGTGCGCCGTGAGCAGCGTAGGCTTGCCCTGCAAATCGACAAGCGGCAGTTGGTCTAGAGAGATGGTTTCCATGGAGCGATAACGAAGTTGTAGCGCGGAAGACCTTTCTGATTAGTACTCTTATCCTCGTGTAGGAAGCCGGTCAAGCCGTCAAGCGTTTCACGCCGTCCTGTTACGTCCAATGGCCGCAATAAAAAAGGGCGCCCCGACCTAGCGCCCTTTTGACGATAATTCAGTAGTGAGAAATTACCAACGATTGCGACCGCCGCCGCCGCCATCACCACCGCCGCGCCGTTCTCCGCCACGATCGCCGAAGCCGCCACCGGCACGCTTCTCTTGCGGACGCGCTTCGTTGACCGTCAGGTTACGACCGTCAAGATCGGTCCCGTTGAGCGCTTGAATCGCCTTCTGGGCTTCTTCGTTGGATGCCATTTCGACAAATCCGAAGCCGCGCGAACGACCCGTGAACTTGTCCGTAATCACTCGGGCCGACTCAACCGCCCCGTGGGTGGAGAATAGATCCTGGAGTTGCGCATCAGTGGTCGCGTAGGGCAAACCACCGACATAAATTTTACTGCTCATGTTCTCTCCTTCTAAACATCTGTTATGGTCTTTGCCCTAAGAACTGATCAGCGCTGGCAGCAGAACATGGAAATGAAGACACGCTCTGGTCGGTTTGTCCGCGTGGCACCGAACTGCAAGGTAAGACTCCCTAGACCTTCAACTATGCTCTTTATATTCACTATCAGAAGGCCCCATACTGAAGTGTAAAAAAAGTTTACCTCAACTCCCAGCTTTTATGCAAGTCCAAATTTTGGCCTTGTTGTAGCAAAGTGATTATGTCAGGGGTTAACGGCAACGTAATTATGTCAGGGTGGAAGGATGACAACCCTGACAATGAAAGACGAGAAACGACTAGACGTAATTCAACGAGTATATCGCAGCGAGATCACCGTGGTTGAGGCCG
>SHYW01000150.1 GCA_009692615.1 Deltaproteobacteria bacterium
GACGCACACACTTGGCCTATATCGAACCAACTCCAACAAGGTGGGGTTCCGCTATGGCCAGGTTTCTAACTTACGACCTCAACCCAACGCACTACCCTGACATAATCGCGTTGCTGTTAACATGACATATTGACGTTGCCACGACACGGCCCGGATTTGGTCAACCGGGGCGCGATTCTGACGAGTTTCGCAGTCTGTAAAGGGGCTATTTCGAGCTGGTTACATGACGAGTTTAGCGGACCGGTAGTTCATATGAACGCGCGGACTTATACACAGGTTTTTCGGCGCGCCAAGTTCACTTCAAACCTAATTTTGGCGCCCATTTTTCCCAGATCTCTTCACGCTTGTCGGCGCTGAACTTGTTGGCGATGGCGAACTTGTCGCGCCAGTGAAACGGTTTGGTGGCGTCGATCAACATGCGGCCCATGGTGAAGTCGCCGCGTTCGCGTTTTTCCGGCGCCAGGCGCGGATCGAGATCGGAGGTCCAGGATTTCAAAATCTGCACCGACTCGGCCGGATCGACGCGGGTGCACATGGCCCAGATCACCTGCTTTAAGTCCACCGGATCGATGTCGTCGTCGACGGCGATGTAGTAGCGATACATGCTTGCGCCGGTCATCATGCCGGCGACGGCGGTGAGGGCTTGCAGCGCTTGGCCGGCGAATCTTTGTTTGAGCGCGACCACCACCATTAATGTATGACAGTGGCACCAGACGCCTTGAACATCGGAGACGCCAGACTGTTCGAGATGATCCCAGATGCGCGCGGCGAACAGCGGGATGCCGTAGCGCTCGGTGATCGGCAGCAGCGGCGGGTTGCCGAGCATGATCGGATCGTTGCGATGTAAGATTGTTTTCACCCGCACAACGCATTCTTCGCCGCTGTGAGTGTAGTAGCCCGGCCATTCGCCGAACGGCCCTTCGGCGTGGGACTCTTCTTCCGGCGGTGGCATGTCGCCTTCAATGACGATTTCTGAAGTCGCTGGCACGGGCAGGCCGGTGTAGGGCGCGCGCAGCACTTCCAGCGGAGCACCGCGCAGGGCGCCGGCGTATTCATATTCGCTCACGCCAGCTTTCGCCGCTGACGGCGCCGCCATCCAAGTCGCCGGCTCGCAGCCGACGACGATAGCAACTGGGCAAGGCTTGCCGGCTTGCCAATACTTGCGGGCGATCTGCTTGCCGTGCTTCTGCTCGATGATCCACAACGTGACGCGATCTTTGCCGACGACGCAGGAGCGATAAGTGCCGACGTTGACCCAGCCGCTGTCGGGATCTTTGATCACTACCATGTCGCCGGTGCCGATATAGCGGCCGCCGTCATGCTCGTGCCACTTGGGCGTGGGGAAAATTCCTAAATCGACTTGGTTGCCGGTAAGAACGTTTTCCAGGATCGGTCCGGTAGAAACTTCCACCGGCGCGAAGGGTTTGATGTCGCGAATCTTGTTGCGCCAGGCGCGGAGAATTTCCAGCTTCGGCGCGTCTGTGGACAAGCTCAACGCGAGGGCGAAGCGGCGCGCGCTGGCGAGGACGTTGGCGGCGATACGAAAGCCTTTCGGATAACCAACGATGTTATCGAAGAGCAGTAATGGTCCGTCTTGCTCGGCCATTAGTTCAGTGAGGCAGCCGATCTCAAGATTCCAATCGGCGCCGTCGATATGTTTCACCTCGCCGATGCGGGCGGCGCCGTCGATGAAAGTGCGTAGGTCGCTAAATGGCATGTATCCTCACTTGGTTCAGAATTCCAAATTCCAGATTACATATTCCAAACTCCGGACTTCGGCCAATCTGGAATTGGGAATCTGGAATTTGGAATCGCAACCCATTAGCCTTTGGCTAATGGGTTGCGTCATAGCAGCCGTCCATGAACATTCGATTCAAGTCCGCCGGCGTTACGGCGCAGTATTCCGCCGAATAGCCGGGCCGTTCGTTAACTCCTTCTTGGAGTAAACGGGCGAGCACATGTTGAGTGACCGCGCCGTGGGCCATGCGGTCGAGATGGTCCATGGTGTCGGCTTCGTGATGCTTGGAAAAATAACTCGCTTCGGCGGTAGTCAAGCCATAATGCTTGGTCAACGCTTTGAAAAAATCTAAACAGGAATCGCCGAAGGGCTTTTCCCACAGCACCGAGAACCAGTACTCTTGGATCTGCCCGTCGTTGATCAACGTGCGGTGAAAGTCCGGCAGGGCGCGGCATTCCGGCAACATGGGCGAGAGCAGCACTTCTTCTTTAGTCAGTCCAAGCGCCGCGCCGGTGCTCATTAGAATTTGAATGTGGCCGGGAGGCGACGGATGGCCGAATTCGTCGAGAACTTTTTGTGTGTAGACTTCCATCAGGTCGACGTTCTTGACGAAAAACCAAAGGTGTTTGTAAAATGCCGAAGTGTAAACCGAGTTGATCACCGGCACGAAGGCGCCCCAGTTTTTGTAGAATAGTTGAATGGTTGCTTTTTTGAGTTTGCCTTCTTTGAGTTCATCCATGAATTTAGTTTTGTCGACGGTCTGCTTCCAACGCTTGTCGCATTTTGCCGCCAGCTCGGCGACAAACTCTTTGGCTTGGCTCTCGTTCATTTTCAACATTCGTTGCGTCCTCCAAAAAATTCTCTCATTGAATATGGCACGGCCACGGAGCTGTCAAGGCGGGTTGCTCGGGTGCTTGCCGAAGCGACAAGGACTAGGATAAAGTGCGGCAAATTCACATGGAGGATTACCTATGGATTGCATCAACCTAAAAGAAGAAATGGATAAGGCAAAGCGCAAGATCGATCTGTTCGGCACGGATAATTTTCGTTCTTGGCTGCTTTATTTCGTGCCCGGCGACGGCACGGATATGCATTATCACGCAAGTCCGGAAACCTTTCTGGTGTTTTCCGGCAACGGCGTGGTCAAGGGGCTCAAGGGCGAAGAGCGGCCGATCAAGAAAGACGATCTGCTGTGCTTGGCCGCTAAAGATTACTATCAGATCGTCAACACCGGCAGCGAGCCGTTGGTGATGCTCGGCAACCGTTCGGAAGCCTTCGGCGGGCCGCATATCCTGGCCGACGGCAGTGACCGCCAGCAAGTTGAGAAGGGGGCCTAGGCGCCCACAGCCGGATCAATTGACAAGTTGCAGGGTGAGTGGTTAAGTTTGCGGGTGAATTCAAGTCGAGGTTGTTAAATGCCGATTTACGAATACCAATGTCAGAAGTGTGGCGTCATCGAAGTGACCCAGCGGATCACAGAAAAATCATTGGCCAAATGCCCGACCTGCAAGAGCAAGGTTAAAAAATTAATCTCCAACACCTCGTTTCAGCTCAAAGGCACCGGCTGGTATATCACCGACTACGCCCGCAAGGGCCAAACCAACGGCGAGTCCAAGAGCGAGAGCAGCCCGAAGGCTACTGCTTCAACGGAATCGAAGAGCGATAGTGGGTCGAAGTCCACTGCTGGTTCGGATTCGAAGAGCGAGCCAAAAAAGAGCGAATCCAAGAAGAGCGAGAGTGCGAGCGGCGGCAGCGACAAATCGTCATCGACATCGAGTTCGAGCTCAAGTTCAACCTCGGCCTGAGCGATCCCAGCATTGCAATGAAGCGGCGGCGCCTGCGGGCGCCGTTGTTGTTTTGGTCCACTGCAATCCAGTTGCCGTTAATCGTACTGTGCGGCTCTGGACGGCAAATTGTTTTTTAGCTATAGGTGAAACGGTAAAAATATTTGAAGGAGGGTTTGATCAATGGCACAGACGATTGACAATATTGTAGATCCCAATGATTCCGGCTTGGCGTCGGAAATGGTGAAGATCGGCGCTTTGAACGCCTATGTTTCGCGGCCCAAGGATGGCAAGAACTTGGGCACGGTGATCGTGATTCACGAGAACCGCGGGTTGGTGGGACATATTAAAGACGTGACCCGCCGGTTCGCCAAGGATGGCTTTGCCGCCATCGGCGTCGACCTGATGAGCCGCATCGGCGGCAGCGATACCTGGAACGGCAGTGACGAAGCGACCAAGGAAATCGCCAAGATCACCGGCGCTATGGCGGTGGAAGATTTGACCGCGGCGGTCGCTTACATGAAAAAGCAGAGCTACGTCAACGGCAAAGTCGGCGTCGTCGGTTACTGCTGGGGCGGCGGCCAGTCGCTCAACTTCGCGACCAAGTGCAAAGACCTGAATGCGGCGGTGGTTTACTACGGCAAGAATCCCGATCTGGAAACCGTTGCCAACATTCCTTGCCCGGTGATGGGCAACTATGCTGGAGACGATGCCAACATCATGCCGGGGGTGGAACCGTTCAAGGCGGCGCTGGCTAAGGCGGGCAAGAGCTTCGACTGCAAAGTGTTCGATGGCGCCAAGCACGCCTTCAACAACAACACCAACGCCGACCGCTACAATCCCGAAGCGGCGAAGGAAGCTTGGAGCAGAACGACCGGTTTCTTTAAAGCGACTCTGGCGTAAATTGGATGTCGCAATTGCGACCATGCGGCATGTGGCCGACTCCAACGAGTCGGTTCACATGCCGCGTTTTTTTCGATTGCCGGGCCGGTTGAAGCGATTTGAACTATTTGGTTTCGGCTAGCAGTGGGCGCTCGCCGATCGACTTGCGGGCAAGTTCTGGCGTGATGATATAGGGACCTTCACTGGTGTCGCGCCAGATTTGTTTGGTCAGCTCGACATTGCCGCCGCTGGCAACAAACGATAGCGCGCCGCCGGCGGCGCCCACCGCCATGGAAAATACTTTCAATGGCAAAAATATTAAATTACCGGCCGTCAATTCGACGGCCATGCCGGCCTTTTCGATCACGTCTTCGGCGCGCAGATAACTCGGCGCAAAGTTGATTGCCGTTACGATCGCGAGAGTTGCCGCCCATTTATTTTTTCTCATTCGATTACCCTCTGCCAAAAAATCTTTGTCGGATGGCGTCGACGCCGTGGGTTGGATTCCAGTAGCGGCGCACGCCGAAATAGTAACTGCAGGCCTCATTGTCGAGATCGTTGTTGAAACAGCGCAATTGGCCGTCTTGAAAGCGCACGCGGGCCAGACAGGTGCCGCCCGGAATCGATGATGTCATGATTTCCATGACAACGCCTAATCCCCATTCCTCATAACGTATGTGATTGACCTCGTCGCCGACGCGCAGATAGAGCCGCTTGTTATCGCCGGCAGCCAGGGATTTTTCCCGGCGCCGTTGGAAGTGTTTGAGGGTGAGGCTGACATTGGCTGCGCTTGGCGCGGTGGCGGCACCGCTGCGCGGTTCGGTGGGCGCATCCACTGGTTTCAAGCGGCTAGTTCGCGCCGGTACGGACGCGATCGTTTTTCGCGGTGATTTACCTTTGCGCACAAATGATCCTTTTGAATCAGCTGTCCCTCGAAATTAAATATCGCCGTCGCCAAACATCCGATCGATGGCGCATCATCACAGAAATCGGCGCCAATAGTCAAGCTCGGTTGCGCCATAAAATTATTGTTACAACTCCAAGAATGGCGCAACCGCTTCAGCTAGGCGCTCGGGATTATCCTGATGCACCATGTGGCCGGCGTTGTCGATGACGACGTGGCGCTGATCGCGCAGCGCTTGGTAACGTTGCTGCTTGTCGGTGCGGCGGGTCTGGCGGCTCTGTTGGCCGTCGACGATCAACACCGGGCACTCGATGCGGCGAAAAAACTCCAACGCTTGGGCGCTGTAAAAAGGTTGAGGCGATGCGGTGCGGTGCAGTGGATCGAACTTCCAGACCCATTTACCGTGGTGATTTTGCTTCATGGCGGCGCGCGCCAAGTCCAACGCGAAGGCATCGTTCAAACGCGGATTGCTTTGGCGGAGTTGGCTGGCGCCGGCTTCGATGCTGGTGTATTCACGAAAATGGCGGCGGCCGCGCTCGCGCACTTCGTCGATCCACAATTGCATGCGCGCGGGGGCGTCGGAAAATTCCATGCCCACCGGTCCGACGCCTTCGATGAGCACGAGCTTGGTGACGCGATTGGCAAAGGTTCCGGAGTATTGAAAGGCGATGGTGCCGCCCATGGAATGGCCGATCAACTTGCACTGCGATATTCCCGCCGCGCGCAGCACGCAATCGAGATCGTAAACATAGTCGGGAAAATGATAGTAACCGCCAGCGCCGACCCAGCCGCTATCGCCGTGGCCGCGGCAATCGGGCGCGATGATCCGCAGCGGGCGATGGCTCTTTGCTTGCAACGCCGCGACGAACAAGCGCCAGCTGTATGCGAGATCGAGAAAGCCATGAACAAGCACCAGCGGTTCGCCGCCAGGTTCACCCCATTCCAAATAGTGCAGCGGCAAGCCCAGGGACTCGACGATATGTTCACGGGGCGCCGTCATGATGCTAGATTTTTTTGATCGGCACTTCGACAAAATCGCTTTGCGCTTGGGACCAGGCGAAGGCGCACATGCGTTTGACCTCGCGGCCGTAGATCGACACGACGATTTGCGTCGCGTTGGGAAAGGTCGGTTCGCCGAAGGGGCTGGCGAAGGCTTTGTCCTCGGCGGAAAAGTAGGCTTCGTGGTCGGGATGCGAATGGTAGAACGCTTTGAGGTTGGCGCCGTTTCTGGCGCCGTTGTCGATGACGCGCTCGAGTTCATTCAAATCCATGGCGTAGGCGATCACCGCGGTGCGCGGATAAGTTTCGGGATCGAGGGCGTGCAGTTTGTTCTGAATATTATCTAGCGGCTGCACGGTCTCGTGGGCGCCGTTCGCCAAGATCACGCCGCAGCATTCGTCGGGGAAAGTTTCTCGAGCGTGGCGGGCAACCGCGTTCCACGCGTCGCTGCTCAAGGTGAATTCACTCGCTGTAATCATCGCCATCACCCTTAACATGGCACGATGGTGGATTGCCAATGTCGCGGCGCTGGCGTGGGGAAAATGCTCGGCGTTTCAATGCCGCGATATAGCTTAGAAGGTAGGCGCTTTAGCTTTTTTGTTATTTTGATAGGCGTCGAGCACGGCGGTGGCGTATTCGTCGGAGAGTTGCAAATTTTTCTCCAAACGATTTTGAGTCTCGCCGGGACCGGCGTTGTAAGCGGTCAAAGCTAGGTTGAGACTTTGAAACTGTTTGGTCAAATCGTGCAGATAATAAACGCCCAATCGGATATTGAACAACGGATCGTCCAAGAATTCCGGGCGAAACGAAGCGGCGCGAAAGCCATATTCTTCGCTCAGCGTTTCCGTGAGGAATTTGCCGGTCTCGGGCATGATCTGCATGAGCCCGCGCGCCCCCATGGGCGAGACGGCGCTGTTCTGGAATCTGCTTTCGACTTGAATGACCGCGACGACCATCATCGGATCGAGATGGCGCTTGTGGCTTTCTTCCAAGATCACTTCGGCGACTCGCCATGCTTCCGTGTCGATCATGTCGGGACGATGGAATTTTACAATTGAATAAATCCTGACCAGTTCCTTGGGCCGCGGCTTCTCCGCGACTTCGACGATTTTGATCAATGACTTGATATCGCCAATTGCCGCGTCCAGCAAAAAATGTTGATACGCCAAGAGCGCCGGCGCGAACAGCGCGACGATGGCGATCAATTGGCAGCAAATTCGGCTTTGGCTCGAAGTGCGGGTAGATTTATTTTGCGATGCTTGGTGCATGGTTCGATTTCGTAACCCAATGGTTCGCGATGGTGAAAATGCGCGGACGGAATCAATCGTCCTGCGTTTGCTATCAAAGGAAAATCTTGATGTCAACGTAAAATTGCCAAAAATCCGCTTGAGCGGAGAAAAATTACTTGCCATTTTTTTGGATACCTGAAATTGCAGAAGAATATATTTTTAGATCGCAATCTAACAAAGTTATACTTGTTGTAACGATTGTGTTGGCGTGCGCGAAAAAGAAAAAGGGCGGAGATTTTTTCTCCGCCCTTTCTTGCAGAACCCATGTTGGTGAAAACTTATCTGCCGGTGCGCGCCAAAGAGTGAACCCAGCCTTGCATGCGGCCTTTGGCATTTTGAATATCTTTGTCGCTGAACCATTTTTTGAGATCGACTCTGTCGACCGGATAGACCGGCCGCATGAAGTCGCTCTCATAGCCGAAGGGGACGGTGGCGTCGATGCCCATGCCGCCTTCGAAACTGGTATTCGACGCAGTCCATTCCTTTTCGCCGGCGGTCATGCGCTCGGCGGGCATGAAGGTTTGGCCGCGGCCGCCGGGCAGCGGATTGATGATGTCGGTCTTGGGATTCACTCGCGTGGTGATGTTCCACATGATGTCGTCCATGTCGTAGGGATCGCTGTCTTCGCTGACGGCAACCACTAAGCGCGAACCTTGCGAGGTGGCGAGAATCGCCGCCATGAAATTACGCTGCCAACCTTCTTCGATGCGGTTGCGTTTCTTCACTTGAATGATCGCGCCGCCCCAATCGGTCATGCAATAGGGAATGTTGACGTCCATGATGATGCCGGGCTGCATTCTTTCGCACAGCTCGAACATCGCCGCTTCGCGCACTGTCGTGTCGATGTTGTGATCGTCGAGGGTGTGGACGCCCAACGGAAAAATAATCGGCTTGCCTTCGCGCTTGCGCGTGGTGACGGCGGTGACGTGGAAGGTCGGAGCCTTGTAGGCTTTTCCCATATAGCCGGCCCATTCGGGATGGAAATGGAAGCGGCCTTGGATGCCGGCTTTTTCCGACTCCGCGGTTTCGAAACGGCGATCGCGCGGATTGACATAACCTTCGAGGATCACTTCGGCATCGGCCAATGCGTAGGCGTCGACGGTACGCGCTTTGACTAAACGCATCGGCGCGCCTTGGACAGCGCCGGCGATGCCGACTTCATCGCAGCCTTGGGGCAGGATGACATAATCGAAGCCCGCGCCGGCGAGCAGCGAACCCGCAACCGGCAAGCCGAAGTTCATGGTGATCGGCACCATTTTATTGTCTTTGTAATATTTGCTGACGACTTGCCACATGTGCGAGCCGGGAGAGATTTGGAAAGTGCCGACATTGCCCCAGCGGAAGTTCATGCGGTTGTAACCGAGATCGGTGCCGCCGTTGAAATATTCACCGGCGATCAAACGGTTGCCGGAACCGACGGTCAGTTCGGGTTCGATGTCGGTGTGACGGATCGGCACGACGAAGTCGTTGGCTTCCGCCGGCTTCTCGTAAACTTCTTCTTGCACCGGCGCGTCTTTTTGATCGACGACGATGGGCTTGATCGGATTGTTGATGGCGTAAGCGAGCTTGCGCGTGCGGTCGGCGTGATCCTTCCAGCCGAACATCTTGTTGATGACGTTCATGTCGCCGAACAAGTTGGTGATACAACGATGCTGCGGTTTGCCTTTGACGTTGTTGAAAAGGATCGGGCAGCCGCCGTCGAGCTTTTTCTGGATGCCGGTCAGTTCCAGATTGGGGTCCACCTCTTTATCGGTGATGATGATATCCCCTTCTTTTTTCATCCATTCGATGGAACTGCGTAGATCCCGACATTCTTCCGGCGATGCCCCGTCTCGTTTCGCGTTTGCCATTGCTTTCCTCCGAAGTTTTTACGTTGATTTAGCCCGGTTCTTAATTTTATTGACGCAAAAAAAGCCTGACTTTGAAACCAACCACGAAATTCTTCGACCCAATAGGACCACGAAAACGAGAGATGATTTTCAGCTTCAGGAAATGTGGACGGTCCAAATGCCTACAGGAAAAATTTCCTGAAGTCAACGAAGCGAATCGGTTCATGTTGTAGCAAAGTGATTATGTCAGGGGTTAACGGCAACGTAATTATGTCAGGGTGGAAGGATGACAACCCTGACAATGAAAGACGAGAAACGACTAGACGTAATTCAACGAGTATATCGCAGCGAGATCACCGTGGTTGAGGCC
>SHYW01000151.1 GCA_009692615.1 Deltaproteobacteria bacterium
GGCCTCAACCACGGTGATCTCGCTGCGATATACTCGTTGAATTACGTCTAGTCGTTTCTCGTCTTTCATTGTCAGGGTTGTCATCCTTCCACCCTGACATAATTACGTTGCCGTTAACCCCTGACATAATCACTTTGCTACAACATGAATCCGAATCGTCGTTGACACGTCGCGCCGATTTCACGTACCGTCGTTATCGACAAGGAGCGCATTAGCCATGCTAACTCAGGAAGAAAACGATTTACTGACGCGCGTCGGCGCCGGCACGCCGGCGGGAGAAATGCTGCGCCGCTACTGGCATGTGGTCGCCGCCACCGGCGAACTGAACGCGGCTAAACCCAAGAAGCGGGTTAAAATCCTCGGCGAGGATTTAGTCCTGTACCGCGACAAGAGCGGCTCATACGGCCTGGTCGCCGACAAATGTTCCCATCGCGGTGTGTCGCTCTACTACGGATTCGTCGAAGCCGACGGTATCCGCTGCCCCTATCACGGTTGGAAGTACGATGCCTGCGGCAAGTGCATCGACCAGCCGTTTGAGAATCCCGAATCAGGCCTCAAAGAAAAGATTCAGCATACCGCCTATCCCGTCGAGCAACTCGGCGGCTTGCTATTCGCCTACATGGGACCGGCGGACAAAAAACCGCTGCTGCCGAAATGGGATTTGCTCGTGCGCCTGGACGGCAAAAAGCAGGTCGATCTATGCGAAACGCTGCGCTGCAACTGGCTCCAAGCGATGGAAAACTCCGTCGACCCGACGCACACCTATTTTCTCCATTCGCACACGCTCAAACTCAAGGGCGATCCCGACCATGTGCCGTTTCACTATCGCATGGTCAGCAAGATCGATTTCGACTTACAGATTCATCCAACCTGGGCGGGCATTCAGAAACAAAGAATCTTCGCCGACAAAGATGCGCCCGCCGAAACGCCCCATCCGTTGGTGTTTCCAAATATCCTATTCGTGCCAGTGCGCACCGGCTACTCGTTGCATTTCCGCACGCCCATCGACGATCACAACACGATGGTGAATCAATACCGTTTCATGCCCGACAAAAATGGCGCCATTGTCGCCAAGCCCGATGAAGCGGCGCTGGTCGAAATCGGCACCACCGATGAACGCGGCGAGTTCCACATGGACAACTTCACCAGCCAAGACCATATGGCCTGGGAAACTCAAGGCCCCATCGCCGACCGCGCTAAGGAACACTTGGCCGAAGGCGACCGCGGCGTCGTCATGTTTAGAAATTTGTTACGAGCGCAGATTCAAGCGGTGCAAGCCGGCAACGATCCGGTCGGCGTGAACCGCGATCCCGCCAAAGATGAAACGATCCGGATGATTCCAGAGAACGCTTACGATGCGTTTTCGTTCGCAGCGGCTCGGCAGCAAGAGGCTTAATAATTTATTGCCAGGATTGTCGAAACCCGACAGGCAAGACAATCATTCGTCATACCGGCGCAGGCTATCCAAGTATAGAAGGGATGGGCGAATCGCGACCCGCCCCTGCGGCGGATTTTATTGAACATTACGCAAACTAACGGCACTTATGCCGCCAGTTTCACTTTGCCACTGTGGAGACCACTTACTTCATTCCATAAAGCGCGCCGTCCGAAACGGCTTTGATTTTTTCCAGCGGCAGAATCGTCTCTAATTCTTTGATCGACGGCAGATACCAGATGCGCTGGTCGTCGTCGAAATAAACAAAAACCGCATTGGGTTGTTGCAATTGCTCGCGCATTGCGGCCAACGCTTGTTCGTATCGGCTGTTGGGCTGGCGAGTCCAGGGATCGACTTTGTGCGGGATCATCGTCGTGCGCCTGCCAGTTAATGTGAAAATAAAATCGGGAGCGTTACTGACGATCGGTGTCGATGGCGGCGCGTTCTTGGCGAACTGCAACAATTCGGATTGGCGCCAGGTGTCGGTGGCGAAGCCGATACCGCGTGCGTAGCTCAAGTGCAACCAGAGCGCGCCGTTGACCAATTGAATCGCGAGCAAAACCGCCAGGGCGCAATCGAAAGCAAACCAGCGCCAGGATTTTTCCGCCGAGCGATATTTTCTGAACCATTCCGTCATAATCGACAGCGCGACAATCATCGCTGCAACATAAGGCAGCGCCATAGTCCGCGTATCGAAATAGAGCGGCTGATCGTTAAACGAAAAAGAAATAAACAAAAAGCCGCCGTAACCCAGCACACAATAAATCATCAAATGCGGATACCACGACTTCGACCATTCGACTCTGCGCGCCAGAAAACAGAAAAACAAAAACACCAGCAAAAGAAACGCACGCGACAGCCACGGCGAATTTTCCACGAGACTTGTCGGCACAAGCCATTGACCGACGGTGTCCAGCGAAGGGAGCAGATCTGCCAGCGCCGGCAGGTGAAAGCCGAAGGTGCGATTGGCGGCATTGCCCGCCTGCAAATAATTTCTGATAAACCAAACGGCAATCGGCAGCGCCGACAAGGATGAAAACGTGCCCGCATCGATGAATCGCCTGCGCCAATCGCCGCGACCATGGAAAAGAATCACCGCGGCGCCGGTCAGTCCGACGGCGATACCGACGTAGCGCACCAGACAACTCACGCCGACCGCCAATGCGAACCAGTAAATCGATGGAACGTGGGCATCCTGCAAATAGTGCGCGAGAAAGCAAAAGCTCAGCAGCGTCAGAAAAATAAACGGCGGCTCGGAGAGCGCTTGCGAGTTGACGTAGACCATCGGAAAAGCGGCGAAGGAAAGAAATGCCGCCAACATCGTCGCGCCCAAAGACGATGTCGAGCGATAGACAATGAACACTACCAGCAGTGAGTTGCCGGCGCAAAAAAACAGGCTGAGCCAACGCGCTGCATCGAGGGCATCCAATCCCGTCCACGCCAACGCCGCGATCAGCCATGGATAACCCGGCGGATACTGCGTGATCGGCGCGAGCTGGCCGATGTCGTTGAAAAACTGAAAGCCATCGCCGGCGAGAATGCTGCGCGCCGCGCCGACGTAAACGATCGAATCGGTGTAAAGCCCGATGCCCCAGCGCGTGGTGATCCAGAGCAGTAACGCCTCAATGAACACCAACCCGATGACCAGCCAACGCGCGCCGATTGAAATTACCATCGCCACCTCGTTGTGAGCTTCGAACGTAGATGATAAAAAAGCAAATCCTCGCATCAGTCGGTGCGCTGGAGCGCGCTAATAAATATACCCATTCGTGATGACTCGCGGCTGATTTTCTGCCATAAGATTGACGGAAACGGTTTCACAACCCGCGAACCGGACCCAGGAGGAAAGTTGCATGAGCGATAGCGAAATCAAAAAATCCACCGAACGCTGGCAATCCGACATCATCGTCGATCTGATAAAGCAGTACGGCTTTCCGTACATCGCGCTCAATCCCGGTGCGAGCTATCGCGGCTTGCACGATTCGCTGGTCAACTACGGCGAGAACAAGCCGGAGATGCTGCTGTGCAATCACGAGAAGATCGCCGTGCAGATCGCCCACGGCTACGCCAAGGCCAGCGGCAAACCGATGATCGCCATCGTGCACAACGTCGTCGGGTTGCTCCACGCGCCCATGGGCATTTACTACGCCTACATCGACCGCAGCCCGGTGTTTCTCATCGGCGCGACGGGTCCGATGGACGAAAAATATCGCCGGCCGTTCATCGACTGGATTCACACCGCCTTCGCCCAGGGCGACGCGGTGCGGCAATTTACCAAATGGGATTATCAACCGGGCAGTATTCACGGCGTGCCGGATTCGTTTGCGCGCGCCTACTCGATCATGATGAGCGAGCCCCAAGGGCCGGTCTATATGGTCTACGACTCGGCGATGCAGGAAGCCAAGCTGACGGAAAATATTACGGTGCCCAATTACACCGTTAAAGTGCCATCGCGAGTCGCGCCGGAAAATTCCGCGCTCGAACAAGCGGCGGATATGTTGGTGGCGGCGAAGAATCCATTATTGCTAACCGAATACGCCGCGCGCATGCCGATCGGCTACGCGCCGACGGTCGAGTTGGCGGAAACCATCGGCGCGTCGGTGTTCGACATCAACAAGCGACTGGGCTTTCCCAACAAACATCCGTTGAGCGTGAGCTTTCACAATGACGCGTTCAACGGCGTCGATCTGGTAGCGGCATTGGACGTCGTCGACTGGACCCGCGGCTCGCATAGGCTGAACACGCAGACGCGCGAGGTCACTGTCGTCACCTCGCCCGATTGCAAATGGATCGACATCGGCTTGGCCGACATCGAGATCAGCAAGTGGGCGACGGATTATAACAAGCATCACAATTGGGATCACCGTGTGCTCGGCGACAGCGCGTTGACGATTCCCGCGCTCACCGAAGCAGTACGCAAACGCATCGCCGGCGATAAAACACTGGCGACTCGTATCGGCGAGCGCAAGAAAGCCATCGGCGAACGGCATAACAAGCAGTGGGACAAGTGGCAGGAGCAGGTCAAGAAAGAATCGAGCGAGCGGCCCATGACCGAGTCGCGCTTGGCGCACGAAATGTGGCAGGTGATCAAAGACGAAGATTGGGTACTCACCGCCAACACGCTCAAGGAATGGGTGCACAAAGTTTGGGATTTCGACAAACCCTATCGCCACGTCGGCCGCGAGCTCGGCACCGGCACTCAGATCGGCATGTCCATCGGCGTCGCGCTATCGTACAAAGGCACCGGTAAGCTGGTCATCGACTTGCAGCCCGACGGCGACTTGATGTTCGACCTGGGTGCTCTGTGGACGCCGATCAAATACGACATCCCGATGTTGATCGTCATGTACAACAACCGCGCCTACTACAACGACTGGGCGCACCAGATTCACATGGCGCACCAGCGCGGCACCGATCCCCAGCGTGCTTATATAGGAATGGACTTGGAATCGCCGCCGCCGGACTTCGCCCACATCGCCAAAGGCCTGGGCTGGTACGCCGAAGGCCCCATCGAAGATCCAGCGGAAATCGCTCCGGCATTGAAACGCGCCATCGCGCAAGTAAAGGCCGGCAAACCGGCGTTGGTCGACGCCATAGTCTGGCGCCGCGGCGAGAACGCGTGAGAAAAGAAATTTTAACCGCAAAAAGAGCAAAAGGCGCAGAGTCAAATCCGATTTGTAGGGGCGCGATTCATCGCGCCCTCGGACGGAAAAGACGAAGAGAGAAGATTATTTAACCGCAAAGAACGCAAGGTACGCAAAGTAAGAATTCGGATACGCGACCGTGGCCGAGAATGATACTTTCCGAACTTTGCGTTCTCTGCGTTCTTTGCGGTTAACAATCCGAAATCTGATTAATCGAATTTAACAATCTTACGTGGAGGACATCTGCATGGCAGATTCATCAATCAAGAAATCCGAAAAGCGTTGGCAGTCCGACGTCATCGTCGACATGATCAAGCGCTACAACATCGAGTACATCGCGCTCAATCCCGGCGCCAGCTATCGAGGCCTACACGACTCGCTGGTCAACTACGGCGAGAACGATCCGCCGATGATTTTGTGCCAACACGAAAAAATCGCCGTGCAGATCGCCCATGGTTACGCGCGGGTCAAAGGCAAACCGATGATCGCCATCGTGCACAATCTCGTCGGCCTGCTCCATGCGCCCATGGGAGTTTATTACTCCTATCTCGACCGCGCGCCGGTGTTCATCATGGGCGCCACCGGACCGCTTGCCGAACCCAAGCGCCGGCCGTTTATCGACTGGATCCATACTGCGAATGTGCAGGGCGAAGCGATCCGCAATTTCGTCAAATGGGATTATCAACCGTCCACCGTCGACGGCATCCCCGGCGCCTTCGCGCGCGCCTACTCGGTGATGATGAGCGCGCGCCAGGGACCGGTCTATCAGTGCTACGACGCCGGCCTGCAAGAAGCCGAGCTCGATCACGATGTCGAAATGCCGCCCGCCGGCAGCGCCATCGTGCCCACCGCACCGTCGCCCGATCCGACGGCGCTGATCAAAGCGGCCGACACTCTCGCCGGCGCCAATCGCGTCGCGATCATCGCCGACTTCGCCGCCCGCCCGCCGCACGGCTGGAGTCATATCATTGAGATCGCCGAAACCTTGGGGGCTTCTGTTTGGGACGTCGGTTCGCGGCTAAATTTCCCCACCGATCATCCATTGAATCTCACCTCCGACTTTGACGGCTGTTACGACGGCGTCGACGTCGTGCTCACGCTCGACATCGCCGACTTCGAAAAACCGACACACACGCGTGACATCGCCACGCGCACGGTGGTCAGCAAAGTTCAGGCGAACGCGACCTGGATTGATATCGGCTTCACCGACATCGAAATCAGCAAATGGTCGATGGACTACGCGCGTCCGTACTACGCGCAGCAACGCATGACCGCCGATCCGGTTACCGCCGTGCCCCAATTAACGAAATTGTTGAAGGAACGCATCGCCAAAACGGCTGGCCTGCCAGAAAAAATCGCCAAGCGCGCCGAAGCGATCGGCAAACGCCACGCCGAGAACCGCGCAAAATGGGCGAAACAAGCGCAGGAACATTGGGATCAAAAACCGATGACCGTGCCGCGCCTGGCGCTTGAAGTATGGGACGCCATCAAAAGCGAAGACTGGGTGCTCACCACCGGCGATCTCGGAACCTGGGGCAAGAAACTATGGAACTTCGATCGGCCCTATTGCCACGCCGGCCGCGAGTTGGGAACAGGAACGCAGATTGGATTATCGCTCGGCGTTGCGCTGGCGAACAAAGGTACCGGCCGGCTGGTCGTCGATCTCCAACCGGATGGCGATCTGATGTTCGACGCCGGCGCACTGTGGATCGCGGCAAAATATAAACTTCCCATGCTGGTCGTCATGTTCAACAACCGCGCTTATTACAACGACTGGAACCATCAATTGGTGCTCGCCAAAACCCGCGGTACCGATCCAACGCGCGCGCACATCGGCATGGATCTTTTCGGCCCCGATCCAGACTTCGCCGGGTTAGCTCGATCGATGGGCTGGTATGCCGAAGGGCCGATTGAAAACCCCGACGATATGAAAGCCGCGCTCAAGCGCGCCATCGAGCAAGTCAAACAAGGCAAGCCCGCACTCATCGACTCCATCTGCGACCGGCGCAATCACGGCTAACGAACGCAGCGCAAGCCCGCGCCCCAACCGGGGCGCGGAGAAATTCGTTTAAGTCCTTCGAATCAAATCCGAATGAGCAAAGTAGTTTCCAAAAACCCTCTTTGCATCATCATCGCCGGCCCCAACGGGGCTGGGAAAACAACTTTTGCGAGAGAGTTTCTACCCAAAGACGCGGCCATCGTGCACTTCGTCAACGCAGACCTAATTGCCGGCGGACTTTCGCCGCTGCGGCCTGAATCGGCAAATCTTGCTGCCGGCCGTTTGTTTTTGCATGAACTCGATCGACTGGCGAAAATGCGCGAGAACTTCGCATTTGAAAGCACGCTGAGCGGACTTACCTACGTCAATCGTTTAAAACGATGGAAATCGATCGGCTATCGAGTTGAGATCGTATATCTGCGTCTACCATCCAAAAGTCTAGCCCTCCGCCGCATCGCCTCTCGCGTTAAACAGGGCGGCCACAACGTTCCGAGAGCCGATGTAGTTCGCCGCTTCGACCGCAGTTGGTTGAACTTCGAAAACGTGTATCGTCTTTTGGCCGACCATTGGACGGTGTATGATAATTCTCACGACAAACCCCGAGTCTTGGAGCAAGGTCCGTGAAAAAAACAAAAGTAAGTAAAGAAACTCGCCAGCTAACCGCCGCCGTCGGCCGCGCGCTACGCCGCGCCGCAAAGGTGGCCCGCAAGACCGCCCGCATGCACGGCACGCCGATCTATCTTTGGAAGAACGGCAAAGTTGTCGCCGAGAAACCGTAGGCGCGCTTTCGCCAGCTCGCCTTTCGGTTCAGCCGAATGAACCGAAAAGTTAATTTCCGAATTGCTGATAGTCAGATTGCTATTCTTAGGAACGTCGGCTTATGGTGCGCGACGAGGGCAGGCAAACAAGAATATTGCGGCCCTCCCACACGGAGGCAAACGTGCAAAAACTTTCGTCACTGTTATTCGCGACCCTGATCGGCATCAACATCATCGCGCTGGCACACGAAAGCATGGCGCAAACGAGCGTCGCGCCATCGAAGGCGGGCACCCGTCTCATCACGCTCGGCACAGCGGGTGGTCCTTCGCTGCGAGCAGACCGGGCGCAGTCGTCCAATCTGCTAACCGTCAACGGGACACATTATGTCATTGACGCGGGCGACCGCGTCGCAAGCCGTCTAGCGCAAACCGGTATCAACGTTCGGGACATCGGAACTATTTTCCTAACCCACCATCACGACGATCACACCGCGGGTCTTGGCACGCTGCTGTCTATGGCGTGGGATAACCAGCGAGCCAAACTGATCAACGTCTATGGCCCGCCCAGGACAACAGATCTGGTCAAGGCCGCCGTGCAGTACTACGCCATCAGCGCTGAGATCAGGATTGCCGACGGAGGTCGCACCGTACCGATAGCCCAAATGTTCTTCGGTCATGATGTTGGCACCGGGGTGATTTACCAGGACGCGAACGTCAAAGTGACCGCCGTCGAAAACAGCCATTTTGATTTCCATAAAGGCCCGGCTTCCGGCAAGCACAAGTCCTATTCTTATCGCTTTGAAACGGCCGACCGCGTGATTGTGTTCACGGGAGATACCGGCCCGAGCGATGCCGTCACGGAACTTGCGAAAGGCGCCGATCTGCTCGTCACCGAAACTTCTTCGTTCGAGGATCGGAAGCAAGCGATGATCAACGACGGTCGATGGCAAGCGATGACACCTGCCGAACAGGCCGGCATCATGCGACAAGCCAGCGAAGGCCACATGGGCCTTGAGGTGGTGGGAAAAATGGCGGCCCGCGCCAACGTCAAGACCCTGGTGCTGTCACACCTGAGCGGACGGGCCGATGGTAGTAACGATTTCGCACCGTGGGCAGCGGAGGTGAAAAAACACTTTTCCGGCCAGGTGCTCATCGCCAAAGACCTGATGGAATTTTGATTTGCTGCTAGATTTCGAGATGAGAAAGTAATGCCAGCCCGATCTAGATTTCACCAGCCAAACGAAAAGATTACCGATTACGATTGAAAAACCATAGACAAATTTGGAGATGAGCGATGGCTCGCATTCCGACAATTGACAAGAAAGAATCGTTGGCACCCGAACAACAGGCTAGTTACGAAGCCATCGACAAAAGCCGTGGCGAGGTGCGCGGCTGCTTTCCGGCACTGCTCCATGTCCCGGCCATCGCCGACCATACCGCCAGCCTGGGTGGATACCTGCGCTTCGATGGCAAACTCGATCCGAAAGTGCGCACCCTGGCCGCAATGACCGCGTCGCGTGAATTGGACTGCATCCATGAATGGGCCGCCAGCGTGCGCAACGCTGAGAAAAATAAAATTAGCCGCGAAACCCTGGTTGCTATAAATCGCGGGCGTAAAGTGTACCACTGAACCGGCAAAGATCTGGCAGAAAATGGCGGGTCAAAAGTGTACCGGTCCTGTAGGCTGTCTCGATGTTATTGAATGGCATCGGGAGGCTGGAAGGATGTTCACAGTGGAGCTTTATG
>SHYW01000152.1 GCA_009692615.1 Deltaproteobacteria bacterium
CGGGGGCAAATCGAGGCAAAACTAAGGACCCTATTAACCGCGAGAGCAAAATGTAATCTGATATAACTTCGCAAAAACTGTAACTCATTACGAAAAAAACGATCTATCCTCCGCTGCCCTGCTTCCAGGGCAGTTGTTCAGAGGTTCCTCAAGGGTGACGGGTATGTCAAATTTTCCTCGGTGCGATTTTATTTGCGCGCCGTCAGCCGCGCCCGGCCGATCAATTGCCCGCCCTCGGTTTCGACATCGAGGCGCAGTTTCGCCCGGGCTTCGAGGTTGTCGAAGACGTAGGTGGTCCACAGCCGAAAGCCTTGCTCGCGTCCACCGGTCACTTCGATCAACGGCGAGTCCCAAACCAGCAAACCGTTCTTGTGCCAACGGTGGCGCACGCGCTCACGCAACCCCAAGGGCGCCTTGATCGCCGTTAAAGCGTAAACCTGCCGCTTGCGTCCCGCTTCGATCTTTCCGATGGGCGGCGTCAGACGCATCTCGGCGCGCTCATAGCCCGCGCCAAATTCGGCGCTGACCAAACGCAGCGGCGCCGGCGGAATGTAGGAGCGGCCGATCTCGACGAAAAACAACATGACCATCGCCGCGAGCGCCGCGCATGAATAACGCCAACGTTTCGAGTTGGGAAACAGATCGAGCAAACTGATCAAGCCCAAAGCGGCAAGCAACGCGCCCAGGCGCGCCGTCCAAGTGTTACTGACGCTGAGCAGTACCGGCAGCATAACGTTGACCAGGGCAAAAAGATTGAAAGCGAAGAACAGCGCGGTCAAGATCCGACTCGCCGACAGATGGCGGTCGTAAACCACGTCGAGGGTCGAGAGCAGTGCCGAGACCGCCAACGCGACAACGAAAATAAAATTCCGCGAGCCGAAGGTCGAGCTGGCGTAGTAAATCGGCAGCACGAAGAACAGCGCCTGCTGGTAAAGATTTTTATTGAAGTAGTTGACCACCAGCCGCAGCCGCGGCGCCCAGCGCTCCGGCAGCCACGGCTGGCGCAAAAGTTTCGGCAGAAACAAACTCGACAGCCAAATAAAGCTCACGTGCAGCACGGTCACGCGCAGATAATTATGATTGCGCGCGCCGAGCCACATGATGGCGATGCCCAAGAGCAGCGCATAACCGCTATGCAGCCACCAAAGTTTTTCTTTGTGGCGCTGAAACCAAGCTCCAAGTGAAGTTTTTGCGACGACTGTGGGATTTTCGCTGACGCTGGGAGAGTCCGGCATGTTGAAAAAGTAAGGAGTCAGGAGTGAGGAGTCAGGAGTGTCCGGACCTTTCTTTCACCTTACTCCTTACTACTCACTCCTTACTTCTTTCGAAGTCTACGGATACAGTTCTTTCAGAAGACCGCTCTTATCGAGCGTGTCGAGAAAACGCATGTCGACGAACTGTTCCGGCTTCGCCGTCTTGGCCGCGGGAACGGTCTTGGCCAGATCTTCCAGCACGTTGACCACGCCGGCCATGTTGATCGCCGGAGTTTTTTCCAACACCTTGGTCATGTAGAAATCGTAAGCTTTCTGCAGCACGACTTGATCGGTGATCTTGGTGTATTTAGCCAGCGACTTATAGGTGAACTCGCGGTCGGTACGGGCGCGATGAATGCCGCGCGTGTAGGCGCGCATGAAGCGGTTGATCACATCCGGCTTGCTGCGAATGATCGAGCCCACCGCCACCAGCGCCGGATTGGGAAAAGCGTAATCCATGTCGGTGATGCTGATCAGTTCCTTGAAGCCGGCTTTGTCGATGGCGAACTGCGTCGGCGGCGACACCACGCCGCCTTCGATGGAACCGCCCTGCAAACCGGCCGCCACCGTGGCCATGAAGCCCAACTGAATCAGCGTCAGGTCTTTGTCTGGATTGATGTTGAACTTACGCAGCGCGTAGCGCACCGAAATATCCGGTGCTGAACCATAGCGGGTGATACCGATCTTCTTGCCCTTGAGCGACTCGACGGTTTTAAACTCCGGCCGGACGTAGAGCGAGAAGACCATTTTGTTGCCCGAGTTGCCGATGATTTTCAGATCGGCGCCCGACAGCGCGGCGGCGATCGCCGAGCTGCCGTTGAGCGAGCCGATATCGATTTCACCGGCGACGGTAACCTGCGCCAACTGCGTGCCGCTGGGAATCAAAATAATATCGTCGGCCAAACCTTCCTTGGCGAAATATCCAGCATCGTGCGCCACCCAGATCGGCGTGTAAGCGCCGCTGATGGAGCTGTAACCGATACGAATGCGGTCGGCGGCCGGCGCCGATTGCGCGACCAAAAGCAAAACCAAGATTGCCAAAACAATTCGCCTCATGTGAGTCCCTTCCATTTAAGTCGCGAAGCCGTATCGCCACCTACTATTCCAGGAATCCAAGAATCTTCAAGTAGCAGGGCGCGATTCATCGCGCCCTGCCCGCTCACGGATTCGGATATTCCTCCCGCAAAGGCGCTAAGGCGCAAAGTTAGGACAATCGGATTAAATTTCTTTCTTCCGAACTTGGCGTCTTTGCGCCTTTGCGAGAGATCTTCCGGTTTTCGGCTGCGGCTTTGCCGCCTCATCGCATTGACGCAATTCGCCGCTTCGTAATATGGTGAACGCGATTCAAAGGAGATCAACATGTCCAATCGCATGATCGTCATCGGCATCGGCCCCATCGGCGGCATCATCGGCGGCCGGCTCGCCCGCGCCGGCCACGACATCACGTTTGTCGACATCGACAAAGAACATATCGCCGCGATCCGTGAGCGCGGCTTGCAAGTCGACGTCCCCGACGGGCCGTTCAACGTCAAAATCAAGACTGCCTTCCCAAATGAAATAGAAGGCAAGTTCGACATCGGCTGCATCGCCGTGCGCTCCAACTACACGCCCGATGCGTTGAACACGGTGATGCCGCATCTCGCTGATAACGGCTTGCTGGTGTCGATGCAGAACGGTATCAATCCGCCGCTGCTTCAAGAAAAAGTCGGCGCCGACCGAACGGTAGGAATGGCGATTCGCATGGGCTGCTTTAAAGTCGCCCCCGGCCATCTCCGCACCGCCATCCGCGGCCACCTTTATCTCGGCCACCTGCACGGCCGAACCACGCCGCGACTAGAAAACCTGCAACAAATTCTCAACCCCGTGATGGAAACGGAAATCTCCGACAACATCCTCGGCGTGCTCTGGAGCAAACTCACCTATACTTGTCTTGGCTACTACGGCTCGCTTGCCGACGCGTCGTTAGTAACAACTTGCACGACGGAAGCGCAGCGCCGCGCCATGGCCGACTTCTTCGGCGAAGTCGTCGCCGTCGGCGAAGCGAAAGGCGTACGTTGGATCAAGCTCGCCGAATACAACCCGCCCGACTTCCACCCGCGCAACCCCGCCGACAAACGCCTTGCCGTAGTCAACGACTTCGCCAAAACCTGGAAACCCGACGACCGCAAAGGGCCGCTACGATACGTGCAGAAAAAGCTTCGTACCGAAGTCGACTTCACGCTGGCGTATGTCGTCAATGAAGGAAAGAAACTGGGAATGCCGATGCCGCTGTGCAGCAAACTACTGGAGATCTTTCGCGAACTGGAAGCAGGCAGGAGACAGTTTGGGCAGCAGAATTACGACGAGCTAATTGCAACAAGGAGATGATTCAGTAACAAATTTTGATGCATCGCAAGCCGGCAAGCTCCGGATGGAGAACAATCGCCTGATCGCCGACGGTGCCGTTGAAATCGTGCCTGACAATGCCAAAAATCTCCACATCCGTTTCATCGACCGGCGCGGCCAAAAACTCGCAGTTCTCGATCGACCCGTCGCATTTTTTATTCCCGAGCACATCGCCGATCCGTCGATTCGCACTGCCGGCGAAGAACTCTGGGTCGAAGTCACGATCCCGCGTAAAGGTTCGCCGCGGCCGATCCAGCTCGGCGTGAAGAAAGTCGACGGCTCGATCATGCCGCTAGCGATCCGATAACGCTTGCCGTTTAGAAATTTTTCAATAATGATCGCTCAGGCAGGAGGCTAGCTAGTATGTTCACCAGGGCAAATCGTCAGCGCTCCAAACTTAATCTTTGCGCACTTTCCTCACTAGTCACTTCCCTCGTTCTAGTCACTGCCTCTGCCTTCGCCCAACCGGTGCGCATCGCCGTCGGCGCGGCGAGCGTGGCGTCGTTGCCGACCTGGGTCGCGCAAGACGGCGGCTACTTCAATCGCGAAGGCGTGCCGGCGGAATTGATCTACATTCGCGGCGGACCGCAAACCATGTCGGCGCTGATCAGCGGCGAAGTCCCGTTCGCGCAAATCTACGGCGGCGCGCTGGTCGCCGCGGCATTGACCGGTGCCGATGTCGTGATTGTCGCGGGACTGATCAACACGCCATTCTTTTCCATCGTCACAATTAAAGGCATCGACAAACCGGACGACCTGCGCGGCAAGAAGATCGGCATCAGCACGTTCGGTTCGGCCACCGATTTCGCGCTGCGCTTGGCGCTCAAGAAATGGAACATCAAAGCCGACAGCGAGGTGAGCATCTTGCAAATGCGCGGCGTGCCGGAAATTCTCCCGGCCATGGCCGCCGGCGCGCTCCATGGCGGCGTGATGTCGCCGCCAACCAACATGATCGCCATCCGCGCCGGTTATAAGGAACTCGCCTACCTGCCGCAGATCGGCATTTCGTTTCAGCACACCAGCGTGGCGACCAGTAGAAAATATTTAGAGCGCAATCGGCCGACGGCGATCAAAGTATTGCGCGCCTATCGCGCCGCCGTCGAGCGCATCAAAGCCGACAAAGCCTTCACGATAAAAACCCTGGCGAAATACATGAGCACCCAAGACAACGTCGTGTTGGATTACAGCTACAACACCGCCGAGCCGCTGTTTCGTCCGCTGGCCTACCCGACCATGGAAGGGATACAAGCGGCGCTCGATTTCCTGAGCGACAAAGAGCCGAAGGCAAAACTCGCCCAGCCGAAAGATTTCGTCGATAACAGCTTGCTCGACGAAATCGCCAAGGCGACTCGCTAACGCAACCCGATAGTGAGCATGACAACATCTACCATTCGAGCCATTGTGATATTGGTCCTATCCGTCCTATCGGTCCAATCCACTTCCGCCCAAGAGCGCATCACTCTCGGCTTGACCACGCGCAACGGCAGCACTTCACTGCCTTACGTCGTCGCGGAAGAAAAAGGTTTCTTCAAAGCCGAAGGACTGAACGCGATCATCGTCATCATGCAGAACCAAGTCGTCGTCAACGGCGTGCTCAGCCGCCACGTCGATTACGGCGGGACTTTCTCGAATTTCGTCGGCGCCGCCATGTCCGGCGCCCCGGTGAAGATCGTCATGTCGGTGATGGACGGCGCCGATCATTTTCTCGTCACCAGCCCGAACATCAAGCGCGTCGAAGATTTGAAGGGCAAGACCTTCGGCATCAGCAGTTTTGGCGGCACGCCGCACAGCGAAGCGGTTGCCGTCCTGCGCAAGTACAATTTGAATCCGGAAAAAGACGTAACCTTTTTACAGGTCGGCGGCAGCTCGGCGCGCTACATCTCGCTGGAGAGCGGCGCGATCAACGCCGCCATGCTGGTGCCGCCGTTCAATCACCAGGCGAAAAAACGCGGCTTCAACGAATTGCTCGGTTTCAACGACATCATGAGTATGCCCGTGGGCGGTCTCGCCGTTCACACCCAGCGGATGAAAGAGAAACCCGACGAGATTGTCAAGATGATCCGCGCCCTGATCAAAAGTTTGGAATACATTCGCACGCGTAAAGCCGATATTCTCGCGCTCATCGACAAGCAGTGGGGCATTAAAGAAGCGGACATCCGCGAAAATATGTACAAGGAAATGATCGGTCTGTTCAGCCGCACCGGCATCGGCCCGGATGAAGCGATGCGCAACGTCATCCGGCTGGTGCGGGACACGAGAAAAAATCTACCCGATGCGAGTATCGCCGATGTCGCCGACTGGAGTTTCGCGCGCAAAGCGCAGTGATGGAGACGTGTTCGTGGCTCGTGATCGCAATTCCGTCCGAATACGAACACGATTCACCCACCGAGCTTTTTAAAGAACCCTTCCCGTTCCAATTCATCCATCAACGAATGATCGACGAACTCTTCGGCTCGGCGGTTTTTAAATTCCGCGTTCTGCTCGGCGTAAAAACTGAGCGTGTCGCGCACGCCTTCCAAGTTCACCCGCGGCGGGAAGGAAAAGCGCGGCGCGAAGTAATCGTAGGTCGAACTGACCATCGCCGCGTCGTCGACGCCCATGCGCTTGGCGAATATTTTCATCGTCCGGTCGCGGCTGGTTTTGATAACGTGGATCGCCTCCGCGTAGGCGCGCACGAAGCGTTTCACCAAGTCGCGATTCTCTCGCATGTAGCTGCCCTTCACGTTCAAGGTCGATTGGGGAAAGTTCGCGCTCATGTCGCCCATGTCGGCGAGCACGCGATAGCCGGATTTCACCGCCATGGTCAAATGCGGCGGCGATAAAATGGTCGCGTCGGTGCGCCCGGTCATGAGCGAAGCCAAGCGCGTCGGCGCATCGCCGCCGACGATCACTTGGATGTCGGACAACTTCAGGCCCCACTCTTTTAGCGCCAAGCGCAGCGCCAGATCGTTGGAACCGCCGAAGTTGAGGATGTTGACCTTCTTGCCGCGCAGATCCTTGGCGCTGCGAATCTCGGGGTTGACCACGAACGCGTAGGGGAATTTGTTGTACGAAGCGGCGATGACCTTGAGGTCGGAGCCTTTGACCGCCGCCGCAAGAGGCCCGGTCGCCGAGCCGGTCGAGAACTGCGTGCTGTTGCCGATCAGCGCGGCGATCGAGCGCGCGCTGCCGGTGATCATGATCGCCTCGACGTCGAGATTGTACTTGTCGAAAATTCTCAAATCCTTCGCTACCCACAGCGCGCTTTGAAACCCCGACTGGCCGCCGTAGTCGGCGACGAGTTTATCGGCGGCATGTAACGACGCACTGACAGAACCGACGAGAAATAGTAGGCAAATTTTTCCTGCGCGCCTGAAATTCATCGTCGCTCCTTTAGCGTTCGACTCTTGGTTATCCCCGCCCGCGAATCGCGGGAGTTTGTTGTCCACGACGAGCCGCGTCGACCGAGCAGCTACCAACGACGGCGTCAAAGGGCGTGCGGTTTGCTCTCAGTTTTGGCTGGAGAGCTCCTCGCGCACGATCTTGCGCACGATCTCTGCCGTCAGGCGCTTCTCGGTCTGGCCGAGATAAAATTTCAGCGCGTCGTTGATGAGGGTTTGATACCCCTTACCAGAATTCTCGGACTGGGTCTTGAAGCGCTTTACAATTGCATCGTCGAGATAAATTGTGATGCGTGTCTTGCCAACCTGGGGAATCACCACACCGCGCTTGCCCTTAGAGAAATCATACTCCTTCTTCATACGTCCTTCTTTCTCTCGGTGTCGGTTTTCGAACCGAGATAACCCGAAAATCGTCATCCCGAAAAGTCCAAACCACAACCCTCAGGGAGCCGAATGTGTTGGCGCCCAAAGTTACGAACCGTTGCTCGCGTTCAGCCGATTCGTCTTCAACCGTGACCGCTAAGGGGTCACTCAAAACCCCATCACCCTCAGCAAGTGAAACGCCATGCTTTCTGAGATTTGTGCTGTTCTTCCTGGGATCAAAATTTGCCGTCACCTGTCAAGTGTATGCATATAATGCATATAATGCAAACCCGCGACGCTCTCAAAACAGAGAACTATCGGTCGACGAACAAAGAGAGGAATTCAACTTCTGAACATACAAGAAAAATGGCTTGAGCCAGATGCCTACCGAATTACCTTGTTCGCCCGCACCAGCACATTCGGCGGAATCGTCACGCCGATCTGCTTGGCGGCTATTAGATTGATCACGAACTCAAACTTCATCGGCTGCTCGACAGGAATCTCGGCTGGTTTTGTTCCCTTCAAGATCTTATCGACAAAATCAGCGGCGCGCCGCCATTGGTCCGCACCGTTCGGCGCGTAGCTCATCAAGCCGCCGGCCTCAACAAACTGCCTCTCTGCGTACATCGCTGGCAACCGGTTCTTTGCCGCGAAGTCCAACACTTGACGTTGCTGAGTATTGATAAGTGAAACTGGGTTCGTAATGAGCGCCTGGGCGCGTTCTTTTTTCGCCCGCGCGAATGCGTTGTCAAAATCGTCAAGGCTGCGCACCTCAAGCGATAGAAGTTTGACTCCCAACGCCTTGGCCGCAGCCTCCATCACCGTGAGAGGCACGATGCCGCCCGCAATTCGTTGCCAGAGGAAGGCCACCCGTCCAACCATAGGAAAGGCTTCCTTGAGTAACTCCAACCGTTTGCCATCTAGATCCGGCGTCATCATGCTAAGTCCGGTGATATTCCCGCCTGGTCGCGCCAGGCTGGAAACATACCCACTTCCTACTGGATCTCCAGCAGTAGCGAATACGATGGGAATTGTCGCGCTCGCCTTCTTAGCAGCTAAAATACCCGGTGCGGTGGTGACAATGACGTCAACTTTGAGACCGACCAGTTCGGCTGCAAGGTCAGGCAGCTGTTCGAGTTTCCCTTCCGCGTATCGGTACTCAATGACAATGTTTTTTCCTTCGACGTACCCAATCTCGCGCAGCCGTCGGCGAAATGCTTCGACGCGGGCCGAAATGAAGGACGCGGAGGGCGCGATCAGAATTCCTATCCGGGGAATTCCCGCCGGTTGCTGGGCCTGGGCCGCTTCCGAACCGAATCCGAGAAACCCCGCGGTCCCCGCCAGCGTCGCAGCTCTCAGAAACTCCCGCCGACTCCAGCCGTCGCCTTTCATGTAATTCATATTCTCCCCTCTACTATTTTGTATTTTCGATTATGGGATCGAAGCCACCGGATTGCAGTCCGAAATATCTTTCCCATGTCCTAGTCCCCCAATCCAAAATCTAAAATCCAAAATTATCTTATGACCCTATCCGCCCGCACCAGCACGTTGGGCGGAACGGTCAGGCCGATCTGCTTCGCAGCTTTCAGATTGATGACGAACTCGAACTTCATCGGCCGCTCGACGGGCAGGTCAGCAGGCGTTCTGCCTTTCAGAATCTTGTCCACATACGTAGCGGCGCGCCGCTCCAGGTCGTTCTGGTTCACGCCGTAGCTCATCAGCCCGCCACGTTCCACAGCGCCGCTCTGCGGGTACATCGCCGGGAGCCGGCTCTTTACGGCATGTTCGGCAATAAGTGTTGACTGATCACCAAGCAAAAGACCCCGCAGTAAGAAAACAGCCTCAGCCCTCTCCTTGTTCGCCTCTCGGAACGCAGTCTCGATATCCTTGGCGCTTCGTATATCTAGGTATTGAAGCTGCATTCTGAATGCCTCTGCGGCGCGTTCGATCTCTCTTAAGGAATCTCTGAACAAGTCATCTAGCAAGTCGTCTAATAACGAAGAGCAGAAAGACCGACAAGGTGAGGCGGGAGGAAAGAGCGTGGGGGAGCAGACAACGTTTGCGAGTTTGGCGTGGGCGAGAAAGAAAAAGCAGAGCAAG
>SHYW01000153.1 GCA_009692615.1 Deltaproteobacteria bacterium
CTCAACCACGGTGATCTCGCTGCGATATACTCGTTGAATTACGTCTAGTCGTTTCTCGTCTTTCATTGTCAGGGTTGTCATCCTTCCACCCTGACATAATTACGTTGCCGTTAACCCCTGACATAATCACTTTGCTACAACAAAGGTTGTCGAAGTCGTTGACACCGGGGAAGGTCATCGGGTAATCTCGCCAAAAATTGACGAATTCATTCGCGATAAAATCAATTCACAATACGGGAGGCGTCAGTATGTTTAAGAAGTTCGTTCTTGCGTTCATGCTGGTAGGGTTCGCCGGCTTTAAGGTCAACGCGGCGGACACCGCGCTGCAACAGATCGCCGATGCGTTGGACGTGTCGACGACCAAGACTTTTCAATTTACCGCCAACGGCAAAATGTGGGGCGTGGGGCAGGCGACCAGTGCGGTGGCGGCCAACCCTAGATCCTATATCAAGAGTTTGACCCGGGTCTATGATTTTACCGCGGGCGCCATGCGCGACGAATTAGTTCGCTCCCAAGGCGAGGCGCCGCCGAGCGGCGGCGATTTTCAGCCCATCGAGGGCGATCAACGGCTAGTTCCACTGGTGAGCGGAAATTGGGCGTGGAACGAATCCGGCAAAAATATGATTCCGGCGCCGCACGAGGCCAACGAGCGCGCCCATGCCATCGTGATCTCGCCGCATGGCCTGGTTCGCGCGGCCTTTGCCAACAACGCGGTGGTCGCCAAACGGACCATCGAAGGCCGCGAGATGTCGGTTATCTCCTTCACGGTCCAAGGGCAGCATAAAGTGGTGGCTTTCGTGAACGATCAAAACGCCATCGAGAAGGTGGAGTCGTCCTACGGCCACCCAGCGGTGGGCGACATGAAGGTGGTCACCCACTATGGACCCTACCGCGATTTCGGCGGTATCAAGTTCCCGGCGAAAATCATTCAATATCAGGACGGACTGCCGTCTCTCGATGTCACCGTCACGGCCGTGCGAGCGAATCCACCCGTGGATATCGAGGTGCCGGGTAATGTGCGTAGCGAACCGGTGATGGTGCGGTCGGAAAAGGTCGCCGACGGCGTTTGGTTTATCGGTGGCGGCTCGCATAACAGTGTGCTCATCGAGATGAAGGATTATCTGATTGTCGTCGAGGCGCCGTTGGGCGATCTGCGCTCGGCGGCGGTAATCGGTGAAGTGAAAAAACTGGTGGCCAACAAGCCCATCAAGTATCTAGTCAACACGCACCATCACATCGATCATTCGGGCGGCGTGCGCGCCTACGCGGCCGAAGGCGTCACCATCGTGACCCACGAGCTGAGCCGGCCCTATTACGAAAAGGCGTTGGCGAATAGCTGGAACTTGAGCCCCGATCGATTGGCCAAGTCGAAGAAAAAGCCGGTGTTCCAGACGATGGGCGATAACATGGTGTTGACCGATGGCGCGCGCTCGGTGGAGCTCTATCAAATCACCGGCAGCGGCCATCATGACGGCATGGTCATGGCCTATCTGCGCAAGGAAAAGCTCTTGGTCGAGGCTGACGTGTTTAGTCCTTTCGGCATACCGAAAACCCCCAATCCCTATTCGGTCAATCTCGAAGCCAACGTGCGCCGCTTGAACATCGACGTTGGCAAGATTCTGCCAATCCATGGCCCTATCGTTCCTTACGTCGAGCTGTTGAAAGCGATCGGCAAAGACCCGGCTGCGGCGAAGGCGCCACCGGCGAAGTAGCGACAACCTAACTCCAAATCGGCGCGAGCACGGCGTAGGTCGTGCTCACGCCTTTTTTTGCCTTGTAACTTTCTCGGCTCTCGCATATTAAGTGCTCATTCCGAGGTTCCATTACCCATAAGGAGGCCAGTTATGTTGACTAAGCTTGTAGTTGCGTTCGCGCTGTTGGTGTTCACGAGTTATCCGGCCCAAGCGCAGGAGAGCGATCTCCAACGCATCGCCGATGCCCTCGACGTGTCGACGACCAAGACGTTTCAGTTTACCGGCAATGGCATGATGTACTCGCTGGGCCAAAGCACCAGCCCGGCGGCGCCCTGGCCGCGCCAGTTCGTCAAGTCGATGACGCGGGTTTACGATTTCACCGCCGGCGCCATGCGCGATACCGTCGTGCGCATGGCGGGCGACGCGTTGCCCATCGGACCGGAGCAGCAAGCGGTGACGGTGGTGAGCGGCGATCTGGCCTGGAACGTGGCGGGCAAAGAAATCTCGGCGCGAATTTTCGAAGCCAGCGAGCGCGCCCATCAAATCGCCATCTCGCCCCATGGCTTGCTGCGCGCGGCGTTCGCCAACAACGCGAGCGTCACGAAGAAGACGATCGAAGGGCGGGAGATGATGGTCCTCGCATTTACCGACCGGGGCAAAATCAAAATTGTCGCCTACGTCAACGATCAGAACGCCATCGAGCGCGTCGAGTCTTCCTACGGCAGTCCGGTGGTCGGCGATATCAAAGTGATGACTCACTACGGCCCCTATCGTGATTTTGGCGGCATCAAGTTTCCGACCAAAATCATTCAGTATCAGGATGGCAAGCCGACCTTGGATCTGACGGTGACGGCGGTCAGAGCCAATCCTACGGTGGATATCGAAGTACCCGCCGCGCTGCGCAACAACCCGGTGGCGGCGAAATCGGAAAAAGTCGCCGACGGGGTTTGGTACATCACGGGTGTTTCGGCCGCCAGCGTCTTGATCGAGATGAAAGATTATTTGATCGTCGTCGAAGCGCCGCACGGCGAGGAGCGCTCGCTAGCGGTGATGGCCGAGGTGAAAAAGCTCGTGCCCAACAAGCCGATTAAATATTTGATCAACACGCATCATCACTTCGATCATTCTTCCGGCTTGCGCACCTACGCGGCTGAGGGGGTCACGATTGTCACCCAGGAAATCAACCGGCCCTACTTCGAACGTGCGGCGTTGAATCCTTGGAGTCTAGCGCCGGACCGTCTGGCGAAGTCGAAAAAGAAACCAGTCTTTCAATCCATGGGCGACAACATGGTGCTGACCGATGGCACGCGCTCGGTGGAGCTCTACCAGATCGTCGGCAACGTCCATCACGACGGCATCGTCATGGCTTACCTGCGCAAAGAAAAACTGCTCATCGAAGCTGATGTCTTTTCGCCCGGTCCGGTGGGCGCCGAGCCGCCTAAAGTTCCCGCGCCGTCAGCCGTGAATCTCGAAGCCAACGTGCGCCGCTTGAACATCGACGTCGATCGCATCGTGTCGATTCACCAGCGCGTCGTGCCCTATAGCGATCTGCTCGCCGCCATCGGCAAGAAGCCCGCGCCACCGGCGAAGTAAGTAGCAAGCTGCAATTGGAGTGATGGAGTGATGGAGTATTGGAGTGATGGGGCTTCCAATGCTCCATCGCTCCATCGCTCCGCGCTTTTATGATCTTGGTCGCCGATTTCGATTCAGCTCAATTATGATGCGCCAATTACATCGCGCCATTCTCGCGGGGTTGTTCCTGCTTGCGGTGGCGGCGCCGGCATGGGCGCAAGCGAATTTCTTCCAAGGCAAGACCATCAAGTTCGTCGTCGGCTATCAGTCCGGCGACAGCCACGATCTGTGGGCGCGCGCCTACGCGCGCCACATGGGTAAACATATTCCCGGCAATCCGAACTTCATCGTCCAGAACATGACCGGCGCCGGTTCCATGGTGGCGGCTAACTATATTTACAACGTCGCCAAGGCCGACGGTCTGACCATGGGAACTTTTGCGCCGGGGCTTTATTTGGCGCAAATCACCGGCGGCAAGGAAGCGAAATTCGACTGGGCGAAGTTTACCTGGATCGGTTCGCCGGAACAAAATGGCAATGTTCTTTTCATGCGCGCCGACGCGCCGTACAAATCCATCGAGGACATTCGCAAAGCCGCCGAGCCGCCCAAATGTTCCGCCACCGGTGTCGGCACCAGCGGCCATTTGATTCCGCGCTTGCTCGAAGAAACCCTGGCTCTCAAGTTTCGTTTGGTCACGGGTTATCCCGGCGGAGCTGAGCAGGACTTGGCGATGGAGCGCGGCGAGGTGCACTGCCGCGCGATCACCATCGCCGCGTATTTTTCCCGCGAACCGTTTATCAGTTGGTACAAGAAAGGCTTCGTGCGCTTTCTGATTCAGACTTCGCGCAAGCGTCATCCCAAGGCGCCGGACACGCCGACGCTGTACGAATATATGGAAAAAGAAAAAGCGCCGGAGTCGAGCCGCCGGCTGGCGCTCGTCACCTTGGGCGCCGGCGGTTTCGGTTCCTGGCCGGTCGCCGCCACGCCGGGCATTCCATCGGATCGGGTGAAAATCTTGCGCGACGCCTACGTGGAAACTTTACAAGAGCCAGACTTGCTCGATGAAGCGAAAAAGCGCGGCTGGGAAATGCGCCCGGTGAGCGGCGAGGACATGCTCAGCTTGGCGAAAGAAGTAACCGTGGCCCCGCCGGATGTCATCGAGCGGATGAAAAAATTGATGGGCGGGTGAGGAAGGCTTGAGGCTTGAGTTACCGAGCGAATGGCATCAACTTGTGAACCGTGATGAGGTCCAATATTATTAACGTTGTTTTCAGCTGTGGGAGAGAATCATGAAAAATGCTTCATTGCGCCAGAAACTTGTGCAAGTAGATCAACGCAAACTCAATCGTGCCGTGCGCATTCTAAAAGTTCGTACGGAATCTGAAGCGCTGGATGGCGCGCTCAGCGTCGTCGTGAGCGAAGATAAAATCGACACCGCGCTGCGTAAAGTTCGAGGCAAAGGGCGCATTCGAAAAGTCTTCGAATAAAATGCAGCGAGTGGTTGTCGACACGAATATTTACATCGATTGGCTTAACGAAGGCCGGCATGAAGACATCATTTTCCGGCGCGACGCAGTCAAGCATCTTAGCGCGGTCGTGCTGATGGAATTATTGGCGGGAGCATTTTCCGTTGAGGACCGCAGGCTCGTTCGCAACATAACTCTCCCTTTCGCCAAAGCCCACCGAATTGTTACGCCCACGGTTTCGATCTATCAGGAGGCCGGCGATGTATTGAGACGACTTCAACGTGTGCGCGGCTACACCATCCGCAGTGCCTATGGGCTTGTGAACGATGTGCTGATTGCGCTATCGGCCCGCTCGATTGGCGCGAGCGTGATTACCCAAAACGAACGCGACTTTGCGGCGATTCAGTCGGTTCGGCCGTTTAAGCTTGTGGTTGCGTAGTTGACGAGCGCGGAAACTAGATTTTATCGAGCGGATGAAAAAATTGATGGGCGGGTGAAGACGTGAGGGATAAATCATTTAGGAGGTCACATGAATTGGCAATTTCTTAATTGGTTACTAGCAATTTTTTTTCTGGCAACTGTTTCGCTGGCTGAGGCGCAACCGGCGAAGAAAGTCGCGCGCATCGGTTATCTAGCGAACACCGCTGCTACCTCGGCGTTTAGCCAGATGCCATTTCGTGAACGTTTACGCGAGCTCGGCTACATCGAGGGGCGAATCTCACGATCGAGTACCGGTATTTTGAAGGTTAGGTCGAACGACTGCCAGAGCTTGTCGCCGAGCTCATTCGCCTCAAATGTGAAGTAATCGTTGTTCTTGGAAATGAAGCAGTCGCGGCCGCCAAAAATGCCACGAAAGAAATTTCCATTATCATGTCAAATACCAACGACGCTGTTGCAAGCGGATTTGTTGCGAGCCTGGCGCGCCCTGGTGGCAATGTTACGGGACTGACTGGTTTCGGTGGTGAAATAAATGGGAAGCGCCTCGGACTTTTGAAAGAGATAATCCCCAAACTCTCAAAGGTAGGTTTTCTCTGGAGCGCTACCAGTCCAACCGCAGCCGATAACCTGAAAGAAACTGAACCCACCGCGCGGTTTTTACGTGCAGGGATTGAATCTTTGGAAATCAAAGGGGCCGATAACTTGGAAAAAGTCTTTCAGTTGGCGGTCGCTAAAAAAGTTGGCGCGCTGCTGATAGATGGCGGCGGTTTTGTTGCCGCGCACCAACACGAGATCATCGCACTGGCAACAAAATATCGGCTGCCTGCGATGTATAGCAACTCTCGCTATGTCGAGTTAGGTGGACTTATGAGCTACAACGGCGACCGTTCGGAACAACTCCAGCGCGCGGCGGAGATGGTGGATAACATTCTAAAAGGCACGAAGCCCGCTGACATACCCGTGGAGCGGTCCAAGAAGTTGGAGTTCGTGATCAATCTCCACGCTGCTAAGAAGATCGACCTGATCATTCCGCCCAACGTGTTGGTGCGGGCGGATCGGGTGATTAGGTAGGGGTGGACCGATGTGTCCGCTCTCCGAACGGGCCGACAACCAGGTCGGCCCCTACGCGGCCTTGAGACCGTGACGCAAAGGTTTGAGAACGAGCCGAACTCGAACCCCGAGGCGAGCGAGGATATCGATGAGCGTATCGGTGCTAAATAGATCGATCCGGCCGCGCAGCAAATCGCTCAATCGAGGCTTGGTGATGCCGAGACTTTTCGCCAACTCAGCTTGGCTAAGATGTTTGGATTCGATCAGCGTCTGGACCTTGATCATTAAGTCCGCTCGGACCAGCAAATGCTCGGCTTCCACAGGGGTAAATCCGACATCGCGGAAAACATTGCCGCTCGATCGCGTCATCTTGAGTTTCATATCGAACCTACCTTACCGCGGAACTTCCGCTGCGCCGTTTCAGGACCAACGCACGAAACCGGTCTCGGGCAAGGTCCGTTTCTCGTTTGGGCATTTTTCGAGTTCGCTTCTCGAAGGTGTGCAAAACATAAACCTCTTCGGTAAACTTCGCCACATAGAAAACTCGATGTTCAAGCCCAGTGTGGATACGGATTTCCTGCACGCCGGCGCCAACTGTCGTCATCGGTTTCCAGTCATTTGGCTCAAGCCCCTGCTGCACCCGGCGCAGTTGGAACCCAGCGACGCGGCGCGCGTCCGGCGTGAAAGCCTTGAGATCGCCTTGGGACGACCCGAGCCAAATCAAAGGCTTGTCCGCCCTAGCTTAATATGTGGGTATTACTATACCTTGTCAATTCTGACTCCGCAGGAACTTAACGCCAAAATAAACAGCCGAGGTTCCGAGACCATCAAGCAATTGCCAATCCGGGCGAATAGGGTGATCAAGTAGGTGAGGAGCGAAGGGTGAGGCGTAAGGAACAAGAGCGCGAGACGCGCCGGCCGGTGAATTACGAAGGGATGCTATGAAAAAATTTTTGCTGAGTTTGGTGTTAATGGCGATTTTACGCGTCGATGTTTTCGCCCAGGCGCCGTTCTACCAAAACAAGACGGTGACCATCGTGGTCGGCTATCAGGCGGGCGATGGCTACGATATTTGGGCCCGGGTGTTGGCGAACCATATGGGCAAACATATTCCCGGCCATCCCAACTTCATGGTCGTCAACACTCCTGGCGCTGGGTCGATGATCGCGGCTAACAACCTATACCGCGTTGCCAAGCCGGACGGCCTGACGATGGCGGCGATTGGGCCGTCGCTTTATCTCGATCAAGTAATTGGTAAAAAAGAAGTGCGCTTCGATTGGCCAAAGTATGGCTGGGTCGGTTCGACGGAAAGGACGCCGTGGCTGCTCTACATGAAAACCGACACGCCGTACAAAAACTTCGAGGACATTCGCAAGGCCAAAGAGGCGCCGCGTTGCTCGGCGACCGGCACGGGCACGAGCGGTCATTTCATTCCCAAACTGATGGAAGAAGCCATTGGCACGAAATTTAACGTGATCATGGGTTACCAAGGCGGCTCTGAGCAAGATTTAGCGTTTGAGCGCGGCGAAGTCGTCTGTCGATCACTCAGTATTCCGTCGTTTTTTGCCCGCGAGCCGTTTATTAGTTGGCGCAAGAATAACATCGTCCGAATCTTGATGCAGACAGGGCGCAAGCGCGATGTCAAAATTCCCGAGGCGCCGACGATTCACGAACTCATGAACGAATATAAGACACCGGCGGCAACTCGTGCGCTAGTGACTTCGGTGCTCGCTTCAGGGGATGTCGGACGGCCCTTTATCGCTCCGCCCGGATTGCCGCCCGACCGGCTCAAGACGCTGCGCGATGGCTTCCGCAAAACCATGGGCGATCCGGCGTTTCTGGCCGACGTCAAAGTGCGCAAGTTCGAGGTCGATCCCGATTACGGCGAACAGCTCGAGGCCATGGCGAAAGAGGTCGTCGCGCAGCCGAAGGAAGTTATCGAGCGGATGAAAAAGTTGCTGGCGGAGTGAGCGGGACGCGTTCTTACTTTATTGCGTACTTTTTCGCGCGGGCGGGATCGGCATCCCCACCCGCGCAATTTCTAGCGCTTCACAGTCAAAAATCGAAAGCGACTTCCAATTTCGAATCCGGCGAAACGAGGTGAACGCAGACCACGTCTTTGTTGCGAAATGGATAGGGCTTCATGGTCGTTTCGTAAACTTCCGGCGGCTGCATGGTAAGCTCGACGCCGTCGGCGGAAAGTTGCGCGCAGGCGTTGCCGTTGGCAATATTGACGAACTCTTTAGTCGCGTCGAGGGCCAGCTCGTCCGGCGTGCTGATGTTTTGATCGAGCATGGTCGAGGCCATTTGCAGCATCAGTTTTGGCGGCACCGACAATAGACAGTTGAACTCGACGTTGTCGCCGGCGATTTTTTGCGAAAACACCCAGCGAAACAGCCGGACGTTTTCCTTGCCCATCTCGCAGCGCTCGACTTTGATGTCGTGTTGATCGGCGAAGTCGGTGAACATCATCACCATCAGATCGGTGAAGGTCTTGACGATCTGTTTGTTAGCGATGGAATTGAAGGCCTCGGCGACCTGCGCGCTGAGCTTGTCTTCCTCTTTTTTGTGCTCCTTCAACTCTTTTTCCAAGGCGTCGATGCTGAGGTAACCTTTGATGACCAAGGCTTCGCCGAGGTGGACTCGGTGATTGGGTTGGATTTGCAGCAGCTCGGCGACTTGCGCTTCGCTAAGCAAGCCAAGCGACACCGCCAACTCGCCAAAGGGTTTGTCGGTGCTCCGACGGCGGGCGATGATCAACTTTACTTGATCGGCGCTGAGCAGCCCGGCTTCGAGCGCCAAGACGCCGATGGGCACGTTCACTTGCTTTTGAAATTCCAGAGCGTCGACCAACTGCTGCGAGCTGATGCGCCCCCGTTCGAGCAGATATTGACCAAAAAATTTCGCGCTCATAATTCGACTCCCGCTTGTTCGCAAACCGAAGTGAGAGTGGCGAGCATGCCTTTTTTCTCAATCGGTTTTTGCACGAAGCTTTTGGCGCCTTTTTTTAAACATTCCTCGACGGTGCTCTCGGTGCCCAGCGAACTCATGTCAATGGCGGAGAGAAAATGTGCCAGATAGCGGCGCAATAGTGTACCAGTCAGGTTAAGAGAAAAGGGCTTTGAAGCCCCTGGGGTTTATTGTTGAGCTGGCACGTCGATTTAGATTTTGGTGTTGGGTTCTCCTTCGGTTGGCA
>SHYW01000154.1 GCA_009692615.1 Deltaproteobacteria bacterium
GCTTGCTCTGCTTTTTCTTTCTCGCCCACGCCAAACTCGCAAACGTTGTCTGCTCCCCCACGCTCTTTCCTCCCGCCTCACCTTGTCGGTCTTTCTGCTCTTCGTTATTAGACGACTTGCTAGATGACTTGTTCAGAGATTCCTTAAGCCTTTCTGGCTGGCATCCGCTCGGTCGACTTACCGATTTGTTTAATCACGCAAGAGAATTCGCTTTTCCTGCACTGCCATGTAGGATTTTCCTGCGGAACTCTTCCTGTCCTGTCGTCTTTTGTTACTTCCTGCATAGTTGAAAAAGTGGCATGAAAACTGCCTATGTCCCTGCCGGTAACGAAACCAGCTGTAGGAGGCTTATTATGGACGAAATGTTAACCGCAGGTGAAGTCGCTGAGCTTTTACAAATCCATCCTCGTACCGTTTACAAACTCGTCAAAGATGGCTCCATTCCCGGGCGTAAGTTTGGCGGCGGTTGGCGTTTTAGCCGGAGCGAGATCGTCGCCATGGTGTCGCCACAAGGGAACTCTCCGGCGCCAAGTAAGATGCACACCGACGAACGCTAGATTCTTTTCACCATGGGCGGAGTCCGTGGGAGTCGCTCGAAATGTTTAAGGGCATAGTGGCGCTGCTGCTGGGCATCGGCGTATTACTATTTGGCGTCGCCGGGAATGCCCATGGGCAGAAACAGTTTTCCATCGGCTCGCTCAATACCGCCGATCAATTCACCAACAGCTTCGAAGGATTTCGCGCGCGCATGGCGGAGCTGGGTTATCGCGACGGTTACAACGTCCGCTACCAGTATTACAACTCCCGCGGCAACGATGAATTGCTCAAGACTTTGGCGCAGAAACTGGCCCAAGATAAACTCGATCTGATCGTGACTTCATCGACCTCGGCCACAGTGGCCGAGGCCAAAGCGACTGAAGCGAGCCGAACGCCGGTGCTCTTTCTGAGCGCCGGTAATCCCCAAAAATTGGTCAAGAGTTTCGCGAGCTCGGGGAGTAATCTCGCCGGTATCAGTTCCGGGTCTTTGGAACTGATGGGCAAACGGCTCGAGTTGCTGCGCGAAATCGCGCCCAAGGCGATCCGTGTGGCGATGCCAATGGATATCAATAGCGTCAACCTGGCGGCCAACAGCCAGGAAGTCGCCGAAGCCGCGGCGCGCTTTGGCTTCAAAGTCGTCGAGCTGAAAGTGGCGAGTCCCGAGGAGTTGGACAAACTCGCGGCATCGATTCAACGAAAAAACTTCGACGCCATCTTTACGCCCGCGGACTCCATGGTTAGCAACGGTATCGAGGGATTGGCCAAAGCCGCCATGAGCGAGCGATTGCCGCTGATCTCATCGCTGTTGGTGTTGGTGAAAAAGGGTGCCCTCGCCAGCTATGCGGCGGACTACGCCGCCCTCGGTAGTCAGGGCGCGGTCTTGGCGGATAAGATTCTGCGCGGCGCCCGTCCGGCGTCGCTGCCCATCGAATTACCCCGCAAATACAAACTCGCGATCAATTTAAAAACCGCCAAGACCATTGACCTGAGAATCGCCAAAGAGATATTGCTGAGAGCCGATGACGTTATCGACTAGTTGGCCGATCGAACCGCAGCCGGAGTCGTGGACCGCGCGCCGTCGCAACAGTATTCGTTACCGGTTGGCGGCCTGGGGTGTAGGGCTATTGGCCGGGGCTCTGGCGATCACCACCTTCATCGGTTCGAGTTACACCCGCTCACAGATTCAACGCTCGGCGGCTGAATTGCAGAGTGAAGTCGCGTCGACCACGGCGCGGCGGGTTGAATCGTTCATCATCCGCAAGCTCGAGCGCTTGGAAGATATCGGCACGGCGATGTCGCTCAATCCCCTCGGCAGCGCCGGCCAGCGAATGCTGGGATTGCTGCTGTTAAAAAACGATCCGGCTTTCAGCGAGGTCGCGGTACTCGACGGCGCCGGCATGGAAGTGCTCAAGTTTGCCGACAGTCGGGTTTTTTCAACGGCGGATCTCAAGAGCCGACGGCAAGAGCTGGAGTTTACCGAAGCCGCGCGCGGCAGAACTACATTGGAGCGGTCTTTACTTCGGCCCAGGCGGAACCCTTTCTCACCTTAAGCGTGCCGCTTAGAAGCGCGCCCAAACGGATCGGCGGCGTTCTGGTGGCCAAGGTCAATCTTAAGTTTCTCTGGGACGCCTTCGGCGAGATCCGTTTCAGCCGCGCCGGTTACGCCTATCTCATCGATCGCAACGGCAATCTCATCGCCCATCGCGACGCTTCCCTGGTGCTCAAGAAAACCAATCTGAAATCCTTGGCGAAAGTGCAATCGTTTCTGCGAAGCGCCACGGCGGACGGCAGTCCCGCCGAGGAAGGGGTGGGCATCGACGGCGGCCGCGTATTGAGCAGCTACGCGCCGGTTGCCGGCTTGGCGTGGGCCGTGGTGGTCGAAGAGCCAGTGGAAGCGGCCTTGGCCGATCTGGCGCGGCTGCATCGTTATGGCGGGTTGTTACTGATCGCCAGCTCCCTGCTCGGCGCCTGGGTGATCGTTTGGGTGAGCGGAAAAATTTCTAAACCGATCCAAGCGCTGCGCCGAGGCGCGGCGATCATCGCCCACGGCGATCTACAACATCGTGTCGATATTCGGAGCCGCGATGAAATCGGTCAGCTCGCCGATGAGTTCAACAAAATGGCCGAGACGGTGGAAAGTTCTCACGCAATCTTGGAGCAAAAGGTCGCGCAACGCGCCGGCCATATCTCGGCACTCTATGAGGTGACCCGCAAGGTCAATCAATCCATGGAGCTGGAACGGGTGCTCCATGATGTCGTCGAGCAAATCATCCAACTGTTTCATTTCGATACCACGCGGATTTACCTTTTCGACGGTGAACGAGAGAATCTCATCCTGACGGCTTCTTTTGAAACCTACGGCGATCCGTGGAGCGGTATTCAGCTGTTTCGCAAACGGCGCAGTGTGGTCGGCAAGGTGGCGGAAAGCGGTGAAGCGATTATTATCGCGGATGTTCAGAACGATCCGGATTACACCGAGCTGCGCGAAAGCAATGTCACCCGCGATGTCGGGTTTCATTTTCTCGGTGTCTTGCCGATCAAGACCCAAGACAAAATCTTGGGTGTGATGGCGATCCATCAACGGCAAGCGCGAACCCTCGCCGACGACGAGCTGCGATTGCTATCGTCCATCTGTGAACATATCGCGGTGGCGGTGGAGAAGGCGAATCTATTCAATCAGGTGATCACCCGTTCGCGCCATCTCGAAGCGTTGAACACCATCGGCGCGGCGGTCAGTCAATCGCTCAATTTGGATGAAGTCCTCGATCAAGCCGTCGACAAAATCGCCAAGACTTTGGGTTTCGACGCCGCCTGGATTTATCAAGTCGACAACACCGACGGACTGCTGCACCTAAAAGCGTTTCACGGCGTCGTCGATGCCATGGCGGCGAGCATGGCGACGCGCTCGGTGATTGGCGGCGTCAGCGGCCAGGTGATCGCCAGCGGCGAGAGGCTAGTGTTTGAAGATATTCAGAACGATGAGAGTTACCGCGGCCTGAGCCTCGAAGGCCGGGTGGTCTCTTTGGGTTTTGGCAGTGCCGCGGCTTTTCCGGTCAAAGCCAAAGAGAAAATCATCGGTACCTTGCATGTCGCCAACCGGTCTAAGCACCATTTCGCGTCCGAGGATTTGCAACTGATCGAATCGATCGCCCATCAAATCGGCGTAGCCACGGAAAATGCCATGCTGTTCGCCGAGGTTACCGCCAAGACCCAGGAACTTGCCGTGACCAACCAGGAGTTGCTCGACGCGACGCGGGCGCGCTCCGAGTTCATCGCGGCGATGTCCCATGAGTTGCGCACGCCGCTCAATATCGTGATCGGCAGTTCTGACTTGCTGCGTGACGGCTTTTTTGGCGATCTCAGCGGCGAGCAGAAGGGCGCCATGGAAAAGATCTCGCGCAACACCCGGGTGCTGCTCAAGATGATCAACGACGTGCTGACGATCTCACGCTTCGACGCCAATCGGATCTCATTGGACATCGCCACCGTCGAGGTCGATGAGATCATCGACCAGGCCCGCGCCGTGGTCGATCAAATCAATCGCGACAATCATCTCGAAGTGCGCTGGCATATCGACCGGTCGATTCCACCCTTGGTAACCGATTCGCTGAAACTCGAAGAGATTTTGCAAAACTTGATCGGTAACGCTTTCAAATTCACCCCCAGGGGGCATATCGAAGTGCGTGCCAATCATCGGCCGGAGCAGGACCGCGTCGAATTTGTCGTGGCGGATAGCGGTATCGGCATTCCAGTCGAAGATCAGGAGCGAATCTTTAACGCCTTCGAGCAAGTCAAAGACGGCCAAACCGGCCACTTCAACGGCGTCGGCCTCGGCCTCAATATCGTCCGGCGCTACTTGGATCTCATGCATGGGCAGATCTCGGTGGAAAGTCAGCCCGGCCAGGGTTCCAAATTTACCGTCTCGGTGCCACGTTCGCTGCCGTTAAATTCTTAACGGCGGATTAGCGCTTCGCTTGACTTCCTGCGCCGTGAGCAGCTAGGAAAGACAGGACTTATCTTTCTTTTCAGATCGGAAAATTACATGGCCGGTGCACTGGCAGGGATAAAAATTATCGAGGCGGCGAGTTATGTCACGGGGCCGTTCGCGTCGCAGTTGTTGGCGGATATGGGCGCGGAGGTGATCAAGGTCGAAGAGCCCAAGCGCGGCGATCCGTTTCGCGGTTGGGGCGAGCGCAACTACGCGGCGACTTTTTGCAGCCTCAACCGCAATAAGAAAAGTATCACCTTGGATTTTCGCACCGACGAGGGGCGCGACATTCTGTTTCAGTTACTCGCCGGCGCCGATGCCTTCATACAAAATTTTCGCCCCGGCGTATTGGACAAGCGTCGTTTGGGTTACGACGATCTCAAGCAAACCAATCCCAGGCTGGTCTACTGTTCGATCTCCGGTTTCGGACCGACCGGGCCCTATCGCGATATGCCGGGTTACGACACCGTGGGTCAAGCGCGCAGCGGTTTACTGAGCCTGCTCACCGATCCGGGCAAGCCTCAGGGCATGGGCATTTCTTTTTCCGATCATCTCACCGGCATGTACGCCTGCTACGGGGTGTTGGGCGCGCTGATGAACCGCATGCTCACCGGCCTAGGGCAGCATGTCGAGACTTCGCTGTTGCGCGCCTCGGTTTCCTTTATCGCGGAGAATGCCTCGCGCTATTTCGAAACCGGCCATGTGCCGCGCCGCAAGCATCGCACCACCACTGCCGGCGTGTTCGCCTTCGAAGACCAAGATGGCTTAGCCTTCGTGCTGCACATGTCTTCGCCGGATAAATTTTGGCTGGGCTTGTTCGATGTCGTCGGCAAACCGGAGTGGGCCCAGGACCCGCGCTTCAACAATCGCAAAGCGCGGGTGGAAAATTATGACGCGCTCAACGAATTGCTGGGGCCGATTTTTCGCGCCGGCAAACGCGATGATTGGCTGCGCCGCTTGATCGCCAAAGACGTTCCCGCCGCACCGATCAATACTCTCGACGAAGTGTTCGCCGATCCGCAGGTGCAGAGTTATGGCTTTCCTGTGGAAGTTGAGCACCCGCAGATGGGTAAGATGAAACTGATCGGCAACGCCGTCGACATGAGCCGTACGCCGCCGAGCATCGATCGCCCGCCGCCGATGCTGGGGGAACACACGGAAGAGATACTCGGGTCGCTCGGTTATGACGGTGGAAAAATCTCATTGCTGCGAAATCAAGGAGTGATCTAGCAATTGGAGTATTGGAGTGATGGAGTGTTGGAGTAATGGGCCGGAAACCCAATGCTCCAGTACTCCAGTACTCCATCAACCCAATGACTCACACCCATGCGCCATCCTAGTTTAGTTCCGTTATCCCACGATCATCACCATGGCCTCGCCCTGGCGCTGCGTTGCCGCAAGCAGGCGCTGGGACAATTGAAGCCTCTGGGCGCCGCCGGCCTGCGCCAACGTGCCCAAGAGTTTTTAGAGTTTTACCGAAATTATCTCGTCGCCCATTTTCGCGCCGAAGAAGAAGTCTTGTTCCCGCTGCTGCGCGTCTCCGTGCCGGGAAGCGAAGCCATGCTCGATGAATTGATCGGCCAGCATGGGCAACTTAGCCAAGCCGCAACCCGTCTGGAAACCGGCACTGGATTGGCTAAATTAATTTTCGATATTGGCGATCTGCTCGAACGGCATATCCGCAAGGAAGAGCGCGATCTGTTCCCGCTCTTCGAAGCGCATATCGATGCGGCTACGGCGGCAGCGGTCGGCGTGGAGTTACAAAAAAATCTCGCCGCAAGTAGCGGAAAGGTCAGTAGTCAGTAGTCCGTCGTCTTCTAGTCCATCAGTTTCAACAGCACATGGCGGCGATTCTTAGTGTGCGGCCGCACTTGGCTCGGCCAACGGCCGTCTTCGATGGCTTTGTCCCAGGCCGGGCTGGTTAACACGTCGGGGCTGGCCAATTCGTAGATCGCGGTGTAGGTCGGCTCGTTGGGGATTTCAATGGTCTTGCTCTCGCCGCCGATATTCATCGTCAGCGTGCCCCGTTTGTAGCGCGATACACCGAGAACGCCTGGAACTTTGAGCAGATTGGGGACATGCTCTTGGTCGTAAACTTCGTTGAAGATCGCGTCATGCTCGGCGTCGACATCCATGCTGGCGATCATCAGATATTTTGCTTTGTCTGCCATGATTGATTTCTCCTATTCGGCTGCGGAAAAGACAAGGCACGCCTTGCCCCTACGGTTGATCACGATATTCGGTTACATGCCTAGGAAGGTGGCGATGTCCGGCGCCGGCGATTTGATCTCGACGACGACCGACGCTTCGATGGCTTCGACGCCGTGGGCGATGCCTTTGGGATGGCGGCAGACGTCGCCGGGGCCGAGAACATAGTTCTCGCTGCCGACGGTCATTTTGACTTTGCCTCTGACGACGTAGGCGAGAGACTCATGTTGGTGTACATGCAGAGGCGCGCCGACGCCTGGGGTGTAATGGATTTCCAAAAACGTCATCTCATCGCCTTTGATCAGCGGTTTCACCACCAGGTCGCCGCCGTACATCGGTTTGCCTTCGATGGATTTGACGATGACGCCTTTGACATCGGCGTTTCTGGATAAAATCATTTTGGCTCCTTCGGTTGATTGTCTGGCGTGTCGATCGAATGGCGGATTCTATCGGCCAGGCAATTTCAAGTCAACGTCGGGTAGCGGTTCAGTTTCGCCTGAATTTGTAGGGGTGGACCTATGTGTCCACCCGTTCAGAGGGCCGACACGCAGTCGGCCCCTACATGAGATGCCATGTTAAAAACAAACTGAACCACAACCCAACGTCGCGCTGACGACTCGCGTTTTTTTCTCAGGCTTGGTAGGAGTGAGGATGTAGCTATTGGAGGCTCCCATGTTATTGGTTCAAGCGTTGGATCATTTTGTCGTGCCGGTCAACGATATTGTCGCGGCGGAGGATTTTTATGTCGATGTCTTTGGCGGTAAGATCGTCAAGCGCAACGGCCTCAATGTGCGGTCGCAAAGTCTCGGGCCGCACACGTTTATCGACGTCGCCGGCAAGCGCATCGGTGTTTATCTTCAAAAAGAAGAGCGCGGTCAGGCGGCAACGCCGCGCGGTACACCGACGTATTCGTTTACGACCACCAGCGCTGGTTTGCGGCAAGTAATCGGTACGCTGGAGGCACGTGGAATTAAATATGAAGGGCCGGTGGCGAAGGCTCACCCCTTTGCCGCATCGACGGTTTTCTTCGCCGATCCGGCCGGCAACAATTTCGCTATCTACGTGCCGAACGATGACGATGGCGGTTCGGCTCCGACTTCTGAAAGATTAACGGGTGTCGGCTATCTCCAATTGGAAGCGCCCAATCTCGATAGTTCGATAAAATTTTATGAACAAGTGCTAGGATTCAGTTTGCTCGGCCGCGGCCGCGATGCGCGTTCGGATCACGCGCAAGCAACCCTGCGCATGGCCAGCGGTCAAATTCTTTTGCTGACCGAGACCGCTTTCGCCTCCAAAGGCTTTCCCATGAGCCGGTTGATCCCAGGCCCGCATTTAGGTTTCTACGTGGCGCCCGAGCAGTGGCGCGACGCCTTGGCGCAACTCGAGCGCTTGAATATTCCCAACGGCGACCGCGGTGTCGAAGCCAAAGGGCGCACGCCCGGCGGCACCGCCGGGACTTACATGGACGATCCGGCGGGTTATGTGATTCAGTACATTACCGAAGGGATGAATTGAAAGTCTGCGGAAAAATTCTCCAATAGTATAGTTCACGCAGCCGCATCAGCGTGCACGAAACAGCTTAGCCAGTTAGACGAGCACTTCAATGATATTCTCTATTGGGCGCCGGTGTCTGCCGCGACACGGGATCTCAGGCCGCAAATTTATGGGGAAAATGTTATCGATCGGGAAAACGCCATGACGATGATGGGGACCTTCTCAATAGTCAACACGCCGCTGCCTGCTCGATCTTGAAGAAATCACGCCGCTTTTCGCGCCGCGCTTTCGAGTAGTTCATGGATATAGGTTTGATAGGGCTTGTCTTGCTTCGCGGCGAGTTTTCTTAGCTGCTTCAACAACGCCGGATCGATCCTGATAGCGATGAGCTGGCGCGGCCCGCGCGAGGATTTGGGCCGCCCGACTCTGCGCGCCCTGCGAAGCTCCTCATCCGTTGATTCCGGAATGTCCGAGAAATCAATTTGCCGGTTTAGCATAGGCTTTGCGTTCTTTGCGGCTCGCCCATCGCGCGCTGATGATCCTGATCGTTTCTTTTTCATCTTTCGATCTCCTAACCGTATAAACTACCAACAAAATGTTTTCTTCACTCGATGTCCCAAGCCGCTTGTATCTTTTTTCCTGCGAGGCGTGAGCCAAATCCTCCCAGTCCAAACCCGATGCATCTGAAAAAATGGTGGCGGACTCTTCGAACGAGATGCCGTGCTTCGCAAAGTTGACGAGCGCTTTTTGCGGGTCCCAAGAAAACATTTATTACCGTATATACGCTAATTCGTGTGAATAAACTAGCGATGCAGTTCGACCGCATCGCCTTCGGCTCATTCGGTCACGCAGGTCAAGAGCCGCGGGCATTGGAAGTGACAATGATGTTTTGATGTGCTCGTCTCTCCAGCCAGTCCAACGTGATTACGCATATCGGAAAAAATGAGTCGCTCGATTACATGGGTTTCGTGATTTGCATCGTTTCGGACCGAAATATGCGGGGTGTCGTGGCAACGTCAATATGTCATGTTAACAGCAACGCGATTATGTCAGGGTAGTGCGTTGGGTTGAGGTCGTAAGTTAGAAACCTGGCCATAGCGGAACCCCACCTTGTTGGAGTTGGTTCGATATAGGCCAAGTGTGTGCGTC
>SHYW01000155.1 GCA_009692615.1 Deltaproteobacteria bacterium
CGCACACACTTGGCCTATATCGAACCAACTCCAACAAGGTGGGGTTCCGCTATGGCCAGGTTTCTAACTTACGACCTCAACCCAACGCACTACCCTGACATAATCGCGTTGCTGTTAACATGACATATTGACGTTGCCACGACAGAAAAGATCGCGAAGCGCTTTTCCGTCAAGACCGATGATTAGCCGATGAAGATGAATTAAAAAACCATCCGCACGCCGCAGCGGCGGTTAAAAATCAAACCTTGACGATGGTCTCGCTCGGCAACACGATGCGGGTTTGCCTGCCGAGGATTTCCAATAACACCGCGACGCGCTCGCTGCCTTTGAGTTTTTCGTTGAAGATCGCTTCCAGGCCGCTGAAGGGTCCCTCGTTGATGCGCACGGTGTCGCCCGGCTGGGCGCGCACCGGATCGATGGCCGCGACGCCGTCGGGACAGCGCTCGCGTAAACCGGCAATGATATTCTCATCGACTTCAGCGATGCGATTGCCGAAGGTGAGAAAGTCTTTGACGCCAGGCGAATAACGCGCCGCCTTGCCCGACTGCTCGACATCCAAGCGGCAGAAAACATAACCGGGAAACAACGGCACTTGCATCCAGTGAAACTTACTGCCGATGCGCCGGCGCGCGCGCATCCACGGCTGAAACACTTCCAAGCCGAGATCGGTGAGCCGTTTCTCAACGTCACGCTCGCGGTTGACCTTGATGCGCATGGCGTACCAGCGAAGGCCCGGTTCGATCTGAAGCGGTTCCTGCGTCATAAGTTTGACTCTGACCTCGCGATTTCTAGCTAAAGCAATGGCTGCCGACGGCGATCATCTTAACAGACGCAAGCTGAATTGCTAATCAAACGCGCACAGAATCGCCCAACGAATCAACGTTGAAGCGGGAATTTTCTTGACATTGAGACAAAATAAAGTTTCAATTGAGGCAGTTCAGCAACGGGTGTCATGAATCATCGGTTCTTTGCTTTCGTCTAACGAACGAAGAACGTATTTGGCTAGCCGACCAGGTCGAAACAGGAGGTCGCATACGAGCCCTAAAATATATCCCGGTTCCTGACCACGCCGTTTCCGGCCGCGTCCACTTTTTTTCTTTACATAGCTGTTCAAGGTGATGCACAGACCACTCACAGCGCATCGGTCGGTCATTTTTTCTGTAAGCTTCGATCAGAGCCCATTACTATTGCCGGCTCATCCCCTGTTTCACTCCAGGATTCCGCTTAGCTCAACCACTAACCGTAGAGATACGAATAAGGGAGGCTGTTGGAATGGACCATAGCAAGGAATTTGAAAAGCTGATCAAAAAAGACCGCGACGTGCACCAAGCACGATCCTGGCGCGGCAACCTGCTCGACTATCTCGATAAAGTTAAAAGCGACCCATCGGTCGCGAAACTTGCCCACGCCCGGGTCTACGACGTTCTTGTCAAAGCCGGTATTCGCGACATCCATGAAAACCACGATCCCAAATGTGCAAAGGCTATACAAGGACGAATCGATCAAGCTCTACGATTTTTTCGCCGACGAATTCTTCGGCATCGAAAAAACCGTGTCGCAAATTGTCCGCTACTTTCACGCCGCGTCGTTGAAAGGCGAGGAGAGCCGCCAGGTTTTATATCTAATGGGACCGGTGGGGTCGGGCAAAAGTTCGCTGGCGGAAAAACTCCATCGCGGCCTGGAATAAAGCTAACCGTTTTACGCCATCGAAGGCTGCCCGATGTTCGAAGAACCGCTGCATTTAATTCCCCGCCACTTGCGTAAAGAGTTCGAGAAGATGCTCGGCGTACACATCGAAGGCGATCTCTGCCCGGTGTGCCGTTATCGCCTACAAAATGAATTCGCCGGCAAGTACGAAGAATTTCCGGTCCATACCCTGGAGTTTTCCAAACGCTCGCGGGTCGGCATCGGCGTGGTACCGCCGGTGGACCCCAACAATCAAGACACCTCGGTGCTGATCGGCAGCGAGGACATCTCTAAATTAGACCTATACTCCGAAGGCGATCCGCGGGTCTTGGAACTCAACGGCGCGTTAAACTCGGCAACCGCGGCGTGGTCGAGTTCATTGAAGTCTTCAAGAACGAGATCGAGTATCTGCACTGCATGATCACCGCGACCCAGGAAAAAGTCGTGCCGGCGCCGGGCCGCCATGGCTTGGTCTACGTCGACACCGTGATCGTCGCCCATTCCAACGAAGCGGAATGGCAAAAGTTCAAAGCCGATCATACCAACGAAGCGATCCTCGACCGCATCGTCGCCGTGCGCGTGCCGTATAATCTGCGCCTGTCCGAAGAGGTGAAGATCTATCAGAAGATCATTCGCAACTCCGACTTCCGCGCCCATGTGGCGCCGCACACCTTGGAAGTCGCCTCGATGTTCGCGATCCTGTCGCGCCTAGAGCCGACCAACAAATGCGACCTCATGACCAAGCTCAAGCTCTACAACGGCGAAGAGGTGGTCGAGAAAGGCCGGACCAAGAAAGTCGACGTCCAGGAGCTTCGCGAAAGCGTTAAACGGGAAGGCATGTCCGGTATCTCGACGCGCTTTATTATGAAGGCCTTGGACAACTCGCTCTCCGACAACATGAAGGGAAACTGCATCAACCCGATCAACGTGCGCGAGGCGCTGATCAACATGGTGAAAGAAGCGGATATGCCGGACGATACCCGCAAGCAATATTTGGAATTTCTCCAGGATGCGCTCCATAAAGAATATTTGGAACAATTGGAAAAAGAGATCACCCGCGCCTTCGTTTATTCGTATCAGGAACAAGCCGAGGGGCTATTTCAGAATTATCTCGACCACGCCGAAGCTTACATTAATAAAAGCAAGGTCAACGACCGCAACACCAAGGAAGAGTTGGCGCCCGACGAAGCCTTCATGAAATCGATCGAAGAGCAGATCGCCATCATCGGCTCGGCAGCGGACGGCTTTCGTCAGGAAGTGATCGCCTATCTTTGGGCAGCCAACCGGCGCGGAGAGAAGATTGAGTATCGCAGTTACGAGCCGTTAAAAGAGGCTATCGAGAAAAAGCTGATCACTTCGGTGCGCGATCTAAGCCGCGTAATCACCAAATCGCGCATGCGCGACGAGGATCAATCGGATAAATACAATGCCATGGTCAAGAGCCTGTTGGAAAACGGCTACTGTCAGAGTTGCGTCGATGTCGTGCTCAAATACGCGGCCAACAATCTATGGAAGGATTAATGCGACGCTCCTAAGATCGGCGCGACAACTGGGTGACAACTTGACGCAGGGCTAACCATGCAAACGATCTTTCGTCCTTTCAATCCCTCCGCCGGCCAACGCAGCGACCGCACCGCGGGGGACCGTTTGCGCCACCGACAAAAGCTGCGCGAAGCGATCCGCAACAACATCGGCGATATCATCGCCGAAGAATCGATCATCGGCAAAGATAAGAACCGCACCATCAAGGTGCCAATTCGCGGCATCAAAGAATACCGCTTCGTTTACGGCGACAACACGCCGGGAGTCGGTCAGGGCGGCGACGGCGAGCCCAAACCGGGCGATGTGGTCGGCCAAGGCCAAGACGGCAAAGCCGGCCAACAGGCCGGCGACAAACCCGGCGTGGATTACTACGAAACCGATGTCAGCCTCGACGAGTTGATCGATCTCATGTTCGAAGATCTCGAGCTGCCCGACCTCGAACGTAAACGCTTGCGCGAGATGGAAGTCGAACGGCTATTTCACCAGAAAGGCTTTCGCCGCAAAGGCATTCGCGTACGGCTCGACAAAAAGCGCACGGCGCGCTCGCGCATCAAGCGCAAAAAGGCCACGCTCAAGCGCCACCCGATGGCCGCCACCGGCCGCTTCCCGTTTCACAAGGACGATCTGCGCTACCACCACATGGTCACCGACATCCGCAAGGAGTCCAACGCCGTGGTGCTGTGCATCATGGACACTTCGGGTTCCATGGACCGGGTTAAAAAATATCTGGCGCGAAGTTTCTTTTTTCTGCTCTATCAGTTTCTCTGCACCCGCTATCAAAACGTCGAGATCGTTTTTATCGCCCATCACACCGAAGCTTTCGAAGTCACCGAAGAAGAATTCTTTCACAAGGGCGAATCCGGCGGCACGTTTATCTCATCGGGCTACGTCAAAGCGTTGGAGATCATCGAACAGCGCTATCATCCGGGACTGTGGAACATTTACGCCTTTCACTGCTCCGACGGCGACAACTTCGACTCGGACAATCCCGCCGCGCTCAAGGCGGCCCAGGAATTAGCCCAGGTCGCCAACCTCTTCGGTTACGGCGAGATCAAACCGCTGGGCTCGGGCTACTACGGCAGCAGCATGATCGAATTTTTCTCACAGATCGATGCCGCCCACTTTCAAATCGTGCAGATTCAGAAAAAGGAAGACATCTGCGCTTCGTTCAAAACGTTTCTCACCAAAGACCGCGCCCGCGAGGATGCCGCTTGAGAACGCACCATGGCCACTAGCTACACCATCGCCGACTTGGAACATTGGAACGAACGGATCGTCACGCTGGTCGAACGCTTCGGCCTCGAACCGTACAATCAGGAATTCGAAGTCTGCGATCACGAAGACATGCTCTCGTACATGGTCTATTCCGGCATGCCGGCGCACTACCCGCACTGGTCCTACGGCAAAAATTTTGAAAAGCTCAAAACCCTCTACGACTACGGCGTCAGCGGCTTGCCTTACGAGATGGTGATTAACTCCCATCCGTCGATCGCCTACCTGATGCGCGACAACAGCTTGGCGCTGCAAGTTTTAACCATCGCCCATGTCTACGGCCACAACGATTTTTTTAAAAATAATTTCACCTTCAAATCGACCCGCGCCCAGTACACCATCGAATCGTTCAAGAGCCACGCCACACGGGTGCGCCATTACGTCGAAGATCCCAGTATCGGTCTGGAAAGAGTCGAAGCGCTGCTCGATGCGGCCCATGCGCTGTCGCTGCAATGCCGGCGCAATTTAGCGATCAAAAAGCCCAGCCCGGTCGAACAACGGCAACTAAAACGGGACGAAGCCACACCGAGCGCCGACCCGTTTAGCGCCGTGCACCGGCGCCGCGAACACGTCGAACCCGATCTTGAAAAAGTGCCGCTCTTTCCCGACGAGGATCTGCTGATATTCATTCGCGATCATAACCCGCACTTGGCCGATTGGGAAAAAGATTTACTGACGATCGTCCACGAGCAGGCGCAATATTTCGTGCCGCAGATCGAAACCAAGATCATGAACGAGGGCTGGGCGAGTTTTTGGCATAAAAGCATTCTCGAAGCGCTCGACCTGCCGCAAGAACTGCATCTCGAATTCATCGTGCGCCACACCCAAGTATTGCGCCCTTCGCCCGGCGGTTTGAATCCCGACCATGTCGGCATGAAAGTTTGGGAGGACATTGAAAAGCGCTGGCAGAATCCGAGCAAGACCGACGTCGACGAATTCGGCCCGCGCCGGAAATCCGCCAAGGAAAAACTTTTTGAAGTCCGTGAAGTCGAGCGCGACAGTTCGTTCCTGCGCCGTTATCTCACCGAAGAGCTGATCCGCGAACTCAATCTGTTCGAATACAAAACCCGCGGCAACGATCAGGTGGTGAGCCGCGTCGCCGACCAAGACAGCTGGCGCGAAATCAAAGAGACGCTGATCCACAACGTCGGCACCGGCTCCATCCCGGTGATCAAAGTCGAAGATGCCGACTACAACAACGACCGAACTTTGCTGCTCAAACACCACCACGACGGCCGCGACCTGCAACTCGAATACGCCGAGAAAACGCTCAATTATATTCGCCAGCTGTGGACCCACGATGTCGCCATGGAGACCGTCATCGACAACCACAAGACTTGGCTCACCATCGCCGACAATAAATTGGCCATGCGCAAGTCGGCCTAACCCACCACGCACATCTCAGTTGCCAAAAGTTCGGCGCCGTGCGACTAAAGTAACGAGCGCACGCCCATGGCCACCGTTAAAGATCTCGCTGATATTCAAAAGTTAATCGCCAATTCCATTGACGGCACCGCCGTCGGCGACAAAAATCTCGCCGGCATCATCGGCGACGGCCCATCGCATTATTCGAAAAGCCCGGCGCTCTGGAATGCCGCCTTCACCGCTCTCGGCATGAACGCGATTTATCTCCCCTTCGATGTCGCCGATGCTCAGGTCGGCGAACTGCTCGGCGTCCTACGGGCGACCGAAGGATTCATGGGCATCAACGTCACGGTACCGCACAAAGTGCGGGTCATGGAACTTCTTGACGCGGTCGATCCCGGCGCGGCGCGAATCGGCGCGGTCAACACGATTGTCAAAACTAGCGCGGGAAAACTAGTCGGCTACAACACCGACGGCGAAGGATTTGTCGAGAGCATTCTCACGACCCAGCCGGGACAAACGAAAGCATTTATGAATTCCCTCGACGGTGTCGACGTGCTGCTGCTGGGCGCCGGCGGTTCGGCCAGAGCGGTGGCATATCACGTTAGCGATCGCATTGGCGCGGGCAAGTTGATCATCGCCAACCGCACTCGCGAACATGGCGAAGCGCTGGCAGGAGAAATTCACCAAGCCGGACGCGAAGCATTGGCGATCGACGAGAAAGAGATTTCCCAGTGGGCGCCGAGGGTCGGCCTGATCGTCAACAGCAGCACCAAGGGTCAAGGCGGCATCCGCCAGCTGGCCAATGGCTTGGCGACGATCCTCGAACCCTACTCCGCTCTCGCACCGGCCAATCCGCCGAGCCTTAAGGTTGACCTTGGCAACGATTTTGAGCAGCGCTGGCGCGCAGCGGCGCAAACCGACATCGAAGCGAATCATCGAGCAAGCGAGACTCTCGTCCAAACGATTCCACCCGCGACGCGCTTCTACGATCTGATTTATCATCCCGAAGAAACCGTCTTCCTGCGCCACGGCCGCGCTACCGGCCATCGGACCATGAACGGCAAAAGCATGATCGTCTGCCAAGCGGTGATCGCCTTCTGTAAACGCATCTGCCAGCGACAGCTCTCAAAACTGAACAAGGACAACGACGCAACCATCGCCCAAGTCGCCGAGGTGATGTATCGAGCTTGGTAGGCGCTGGCAGGCTCGCCACTAGACGCTCGCTCGGCTCTAAGACAAACGGGATCGAGATGAGGACAAAAGAAAATTCAGCACAGAGAGCACCGAGCACACAGAGAAAACTCGATTGTTAAAACCTCCGTGCTCTCTGTGGAGGACAAGAATTGGTTAGGATGCGCTTAGCGCACCGGTCAGTTTTGGCGCTGCTACTTGTTAAGAATCAAGACAAACGCTCGCGCATATACATCTTCGTCATACCGGCGTAGGCCAGTATCCATCTTCGTCTTCGGGCGGCCGCCGGAAAAACGTCTGGATTCCGGCCTGCGCCGGAATGACGAAAAAGTAAGCCTATGCGCATTTCGTGATATTCGTAGGACTCAACTTCGGCCTTTACATCATTCCCGCATCCTCGACGCCGCGATCTCGCGGCAAGTGACGAACTCCAACAGCGCCGCTTTGCCGTCGTCGGTAACTTTGCGCGCGCGTTTAAACGCTGCCGCGATCTGATTCGGATCATCGACTCGCTCCGACCAGCCGCCCAACGACTTCGCCAAGTCGGCATAGTTGCCGAGGATGTTCATGGTGCCGTAGCGCTCGTGGGATGCCTGCATGGCGTGAGTCTCGGCGGCCATGAAATTATTGTTGAGCACGACGGTCAAGATCGGAATGTTGTTGCGCACCGCGGTTTCGAAATCGAGACCAGTCATGCCGAACGCCGCATCGCCCATGAAGTTGACGCAGAATTTCTCCGGCCGGGCGAGTTTGGCGCCGATGATCAAGCCGAGACCGCCGCCGAGCGCGTGGGACTTGCCCCAGCCGAGATAACTGCGCGGCAGCGGCGCTTGATAAAACGGAACTAACTGATTGCGCGGGCTGCCCGAGTCATGGGTGACGATGACTTCGCGGCGGTCGAACAAATTCATGAACTCCCACATGACACGGTACGGCGTCATCGGCGTTTCACTAGAGGTAAGTTTCGGCAGCCACTCTTGCATCCACTCTTCTTTACCCTTTTTGATCTCCGCTGCGACGGCGCCTTCGGCATCGCGCTTTTTGCCGCCGAGCAAATCCTTGGCCGCTTCGACAAACTGGCGCAGAACCAATTTGGCATCGCCGAGAATCGGATAATCCGCGGCGTACTGCTTATTGATATCGCGCTCGTCCTTGGTGGCGTGAATGATCACTTTGCCGGCCGGGATCGCCGCCGCCGTGATGTTGTGCTTGGTCAGGCTCGTGCCGATGGCAAGAATCACGTCGGCCTTTTGTAAAAAAGTGTGCACCGGCTGCGGCATCACCCCGGCGCCGGTGCCAAGCGACAGCGCATGATGCTCGGGAAAAGCGCTCTTTCCTTCCAAAGTGGTGGTCACCGGTAGCTGCGCCAGCTCGGCCAGTTCGATCAACTCGTCGGTCGCTTCCGCCCATAGCACGCCCTGGCCGGCGACGATCATCGGATTCTTAGCTTGCAACAATACCTTGGCCGCTTCGGCTACGTCGCGCGCGTTGGCGCCGCTGGTGGTGGACTTCACCGGCGTGTATTTCACCGCGCCGGCAAATTCTTCGACAGCGACATCGCCGGGGATCTCCACCATCACCGGCCCCGGCCGGCCCATCTTCAAATACGTGAACGCCCGCCGCATGACTTCTGAAACTTGATCCGCCGCGGTGAGTTCTTCGATCCACTTGGTGATCGGCGCGTAGGACTCGACGGAGCGGAAAAAATGAAACACCTGGGACGAACTACGCGGATGGCCCACGGGCAAGCATAGCATCGGGACGGAATCGGAGTATGCCGTGGCAACGCCAGAGAAAGCATTCTCCGCCCCCGGTCCGGCCTGCATGGTGAACACACCGATGCGCCGGCCGTTGGTGACACGGGTAAAGCCGTCAGCGATGCCGACGCCGACGCGCTCCTGCCGACAAACGATGGGACGAATCCCGGCCGTCGCCGCCGCTTCGATAAGCGGATTGGTCGGATAGCAACTCAAAAACTCAACACCCTCGCGCTTGAGGATTTCGCAAATCGCATCGACGACTTTCATACTGCCTCCGAGGACTGGAATTCGCGCGAGCTTGGACCAAGTCCGCGCGGAGCTGACCCAAAGGCCATAACACCAAAATCCGGCTCGCGCTACGAGAAAATGTCAGTGAAGACCCAGCCGTTCTGTGAATCTGCTTAAGGAACCTCTGAACAACTGCCCTGGAAGCAGGGCAGCGGAGGATAGATCGTTTTTTTCGTAATGAGTTACAGTTTTTGCGAAGTTATATCAGATTACATTTTGCTCTCGCGGTTAATAGGGTCCTTAGTTTTGCCTCGATTTG
>SHYW01000156.1 GCA_009692615.1 Deltaproteobacteria bacterium
TCGCTATCGCGCTCACACTGGCGCTCTCAGGCGGTAACAACTTTGCAACTACTCTGTTCTTCAATGTCTCTGCGTAACGTGCCATATTTATTCCTTATGCCCCAAAGTTAAAGATCATAACAAGGCGACAACTAGTCTGACACGGGGGGGCGGAGCAGTTAGGAGTTGACGTGCGGGGCAATCTAATTTAGCTTGTAGGCACACGAAGTAAGATTGATCGGCAGTGGCCGGCGTCTGACTTTTTTGTGAAGAGGACTCTCATGTGCGGGATTATCCCGTGCCGGCGAGTCCTCTTTTTTTTGAGCTGAGAGTCAAGTTTTCAATTTGGGTGATTGTACCTAGAAAGGAGAACCGGACATGCTGTGCACCTTAAAATTGGCGGCGGAAGAACTCGATTGCTCGCATGAGCATATCAGGCGGCAAGTTAGAACGGGGCGCTGGCCTTTCTATCGAATCGGCGAGCGCGCCATCCGAATCGATCCAGAAGAAATAAAAGCGCTAGTCCACGTCAACAAGAATGACGCCAGGTTAAAGACGCTGGACGCAAAACCATAAATAGCAACGCCTCGTCCGGCAATTCTGCTGGAAGAGGCGTAGCGAAACAACATCGGCGCGCCTGGCTGTGGCGGCGGGGCGCGGCGAACTTACGGAGGCACAACAATGACAACGCCAACTTATCCCACCCGAGTAAACCCAGCAAGACGCAGAGAACGCCCTCGTTGTCGGCACTGGGACGGCCCTTTTTGGCGCCCCTGGAATATCGAAGAAGTCACCGAATGTCCGACGTTCGAGGCCACGCGCAGCGACGACGGCATTTCGCTTTACTTCACGTGTCCATGCTGCCGCGTAGTCAACTCTCATGGGGCAGTCGGGCCGCGCCATGGCGAAGGCAACGGGCATCGCGGCCAGCACTGCCCATGCTGGGCGCGCGGCTATGTCATCGTGGAAACCGGGCCGGACTTTGAGGCCCGCGACAGGCCGGGGTTTGAAAGGCGACGAGCAAAGACAGGCGTCGTGTCTGTCTCAGCGCTAGAGCGCCTCGCGGCGATGGCGCCAGCAAAAAGGGGGGCGCCGCAATGAAACAAGAAAAAGAGACAAGCGCGCTAGTTCTTACCGCCGATGAATTTGCGCATCTTTGGAACGATAGCGTGTTCAGCACAACCGGTGACGCCAAGATTCTGCATGATTTTTTTCGCGATCTCATGGTGCGCGAGCGGCTCCATCACGGCACTTATTGGTTGATCGATTGCGCCTTGTTTGCCGGCGCTATCAAGCGATACCAGCCGAAGCCGGCGGGACATCTAAGCTCGGCCAAGTCTCGCGACGAATTGCAACAAGTTTCCGCTTTGATCGGGAAAATCAAAGCGTCGCCTTTCGGGTTTGTGCTTAATACTCAGGCCGACGAGTTGATGAACCTAGCTAACGCGCCGCTAACCGATGCCGCCCTGGCGGCGAAACTTACTCACCCTTTTCTCGAATCCGGTGATGCAAAAACATTCGTTGCAGGCTTAACCCTACTCGATCAATTCGCCGCTACCAGAGCGAAGTACCACGTTGAAACGTTTTTTGCCGACGTGTTGGCGGGCTGGTTTAGAAAAACGCTGAACAAGCCGCGCCGGGATTTGGTTTGTCGAATAATCGGCATGTGTTTCTACGGCGACGCGGCCAAGGGGAAGTCGATAAATACGCTCGACGAAGCTTGTCGCGAGCACCGGGCAAAATTTAAGCGGTGGCGCCGAGCAGTAAGTGCTTGGCTTTCAGCCGCCGCGAAGCACCGTGTTGCGAGTTTGCCGGCCTGAGAGCAACGCTTTTCCAGAAAGCCCGGCCTTCGCTTATTCTGGTACTTTTTTAACCGTCTTTATGCGCCGTGTCGCTCGCCCCAGCGCGGCCGCGCGGCTACTGTTGAACCATGATGCAAAACACCCACGACGCCCCGCCCTGCGATCGGCGTGTGAATCTACTTCGCGCCGATGAAGTCGCCGAAATTTTAAAGATGCAACCCGGCACCGTTTACACCCTGGCACGACGCGGCGCCTTGCCGTTCGTCCGAATAGGGCGGACGATTCGATTCGACGCCGACGAAGTGCGGCGCTTGTTAAAGGGCTTGCCGCCTGCTGCCGCGATTGAGCAAGCCGGAGCGAAGGTGTCGCGATGAATTTCGACAAGGCCGAAATCGAGCGCACGCTAAAACTTTTCTTTGAGCCCGGCGAGGTTCGGGAAATGCGTGTGCCGGAAACAAAGCGCGATGGCACCGTCAGCGGCTATTTCGATTCTGACCATTTGGCCGAGGGTACAAAAGCAGCCGCGCAATGGAGCGGCCAAGCACCCGGCGTCTATATTTTGCCCAACCCGTGCAAATCCGAGCTTCACGCCCGCGCGTACAATTGCGTAAAAACGCACGTAAAAAAACCACGTCGGGCGATGACATCCAGCGTCGGTGTTGGATGCTAATAGACTTAGACGCCAAGCGTGCATCGGGCATCAGCTCGACGAACGACGAGCACGAAGCGGCGTTGGCGGTAGGGCGCCGTTGCTATGATTACTTAATAGAGTTTGGCTTTCCCGTCGATTCGCTCGTGTCCGCCGACAGCGGCAACGGCGCGCATATCGACGTTCGCGTCGAACTGCCGAACGATGACGAGGCAACGCGGTTGGTAAAAAAATGCCTTGAAACACTCGCGCTAAAATTCGACAATGACATGGTTAAGGTTGATCGCGGCGTGTACGACGCGAACCGGCCCTTAAAACTCTACGGCACCTTGGCGGCAAAAGGCGATTCACCCCCCGACCGCCCGCATCGCATCGCGCGGCTTCTCATCGTCCCTGAAAGCGTCACCCCCACGCCTCGTGAAGTGCTTGAGAAACTGGCCGCGCTTGCGCCCGAAGCGCCAAAACATCAGCCGAGAGGCGACAATAAGAATCAACCTTCTTTTAACCTCGACGATTTCATCGCTCGCCACGAGATTGCCATTAAGTCCACAAAGCAATGGAACGATTGGCAGTTGCACATCCTGGAGGCCTGCCCATTCAATTCCGAGCACAACCACGGCGAGGTAAATATTGGCCAGCACTCAGACGGGGCGTTGAGTTTCAAGTGTAAACACGACAGTTGCGCCGATAAGAAGTGGAAAGATTACCGCGACATTTTCGAGCCCAACCGGGCAAGTGAACGCGGGGGCGACGCGAGGCCCAACCAGGGGGACAAGCTCATCGAGATCGCCCTTCAGGGCGGCGCGGAACTATTCCACACTTCGACCGACGAAGCCCATATTTCTTTTCCAATGAATGGCCATCGTGAAAACTGGCCAGTCCGTTCACGGGCGACGCGGAGTTGGTTGATTCAAATTTTCTACCAACAAACCGGCAAAGCGCCGAGCAACGAAGCAACTCAAACCGCTTTAAATCTGCTCGAAGCGAAAGCCCGGTTCGACGGCGAGACGCATGACGTACATCTGCGAACCGCGTGGTGCGGGGCTTCGTTATACTACGATCTGTGCGACGAAAAATGGCGCGCTGTAGAAATTTTCGCAAACGGCTGGCGAATTGTCGATAAGCCGCCAGTGCGATTTATTCGGCACCGGCACATGAGGGCTCAGGCCGATCCCGAAAGCGGCGGTAATCTTGACGACCTGTTCAAGTTTATCAATGTGAAAGACGGCACGGATCGCAAACTTTTGCGCGCGTGGATCGGCGCCGGACTAAATCCTAATATCCCGCGTCCCGCCTTGGTGCTGCACGGCGATCAAGGCGCCGGTAAATCGACGATTGCAAAACGGCTGCGAGAGTTGATCGATCCATCCGGCATGTCGATGCTGCGCGGTAAAGATGAAAGCGAAATCGTGCAGGGGCTTTCCCATCATTATTGCGCGATCTTCGACAACCTAACAACAGTCGGCGATTGGTTTAGCGATCTGCTTTGCCGGGCCGTCACTGGGGAAGGCTTTACCAAGCGCCAGCTCTATACCGATGGCGAAGATATTTTATTCGCGTACCAGCGCCTAGTTATCCTCACGGGAATCGGCCTTTCTGTAACCAAGCCGGACTTGCTAGATCGCTCGCTGATCGTTGCCGTCGAACGAATCCCCGACGACATACGGCGGCGCGAGCGCGAGTTGGACGTTGAATTTCAACAAGCCAAGCCGGCGCTGTTCGGCGCGCTTCTCGATAATCTGGCCGGCGCGATCAGAGTCTACGACAACATGAAGTTTACCGCGCTGCCGAGAATGGCGGATTTTGCCGCCTGGGCGATGGCCGCTGAGTTAGGCGCAGGGCGCGATCCCGCCGCATTTCGAGATACCTACACGATCAACGTCTCGCGTCAGAACGAAGAAGCCATCGAAGCGTCGGTTGTTGCAACAACCTTATTTGCCGCAATCGACGATGGCGCGGAATGGAAAGGATCGGCGAGCGAGCTTTTCGCCGTGCTCAAAGCAAAGGCCGAGGAGCTGAAAGTCCCAGCAAAATCCTTTCCCGGCTCGGCGTCGGCCTTGGGACGCCAGCTGCGCGAGATTAAACCCAACCTTGTAGCCGGGGAGTGGACTATCGAATTCGCGAAAACAGGAAAACGGCTAATTACCATCACCAGAAAAACGCCGGAATATGCCGTCAATGCCGTCTTGCCGTCCGAAACAGCGTCGAGTTTGGACAGTAAAGACAGCATGGACAGTAATAACGGCAGTTTTCAAAGTTTTTCTGCCTGCGATCCATGGAATGAAGCACCCGCCGAGGAGGAATGAAGATGCACAAACCGGACGCTGTCCCCGAAATTCAGTGCCCCTGCGGACACAAATTTAAGCCGTTCCGCCGCTTCGTTATCCCCGCCGACATCGAAGCGCTGGCCAAAGCCCTAGAACTGCCCGCCGAAGCCGTAACCCAAATGCTGAGTAGGGGTGAGACCCCCCAGCGCCGCGCGGTGGACAAAAACGGCAGGCGCTACGGGCCAGTTCTGGTGTTCCTAGACGATGCCCTTCGCGCATTGCGCGAGGTTCACAGCGACGCCCAAAAGGCACCCAAAAGACGCACCGTAGTCGTCCCCAAGGTGCAACACGAACGATGAAAAATAATATCGCACGACGGGAACTTTACTGGGTGTGCGACATTGCCGCGTTGACTGGCCGGTCCAAGCGCCAAGTTTATCGTTGGCGTAAGGCCGGCTTATTAAACGGGCACTATCGCCGACGCGGTGCCGCCTTGGAGCTTATCTTCACAGCCGACGACGTTGACAAATTTCTCGACCATTTCTTGAGCCCCTACGAACTCGAATCCGATCAAAATTTGGAGGGATTACTTTCGCTGCTGAGAAAGCGCGCCGCCAAAGCGAGGGCGTCGGCGATGGCGAAACGTTACGGACGGTGAAGTGACTATGAACGAAACATCACCTGCCCTTCTCGCGGACGCTTTCGCTGCGATGCTCAAACCGACCATCGAGCAAGCGGTCGAGGTATAGAGTGGACCTTCCAGAAATTCTTACCCGCCTGGTAAAGCTGGAAGATGCCTTTCTTGTTGGGCTTCAGGACGTGCGCTCTATCCGTGGCGAAATTCAAAAGCGCGGCGAGCAAAGCGCCACGCTTGAACCGTTGCTTGAGGCGGAAAAGGTCGCGGAAATTCTCGGCGTCGATGTTGGCTACATTTACAGTCAAGCGAGAGCAAACAAGATTCCATCCGTAAAGCTCGGCAAGTATCGCAAGTTTTCCCCCGCGCAGCTAAAAAAGTGGCTCGATCGCAAGAATGGTTCTTGACAATCGCCCCATAGAAAGAATACGTTACGGATACTATGACGGGTCAAGAACTAAGGCGGGCAAGGCGACGATTGCAATTGACGCAGCGCGAACTCGGGGCGCAGTTGGAACTGCATAAAAACACGATTGCGCGCATGGAGCGGGACGAACTCCCGGTGGTCAAGACAACCGAACTTGCCGTTAGATTCCTGCTCGTTAAGGCAGGAGGAAAATCATGAAACGAACCAGAGGTAGCGGCAGCGTGTATCCGCACGGCGCCGTGTACTGGTGCAAGTATTACCTGAACGGGAAACCGCTCAGGGAGAACACGCACTGTAAACAAGAGGCCGACGCCAAGAAGTTTCTTAGACGCAAGCTTGGCCAAATCGCGGTGGGACGATTCACCAGCCCGCAGGTGGAGAAGGTCACGGTGAACGACCTGGCGGAGGATATTCGCAACGACTACAAGGTGAACGGCAAGGCGAGCGGCGATGACTTGGAGTTTCGCTTGAAGCATCTTTTGCCGGTGCTCGGCCATATCCGGGCGCATGAGCTAGGCACCGATGTTATCAAGCAATACGTGGCGCGGCGGTTAGAGGAGAAGGCCAGCAATGCGAGTATTAACCGGGAAATGGCGGCGCTGAAACGGATGTTTAACATTGGCATCCAAGCTGAGAAAATCTACCGCAAGCCCTATATCCCGATGCTGGCCGAGAACAACGTCCGCCGGGGGTTCTTTGAACATGCCGAGTTCGTCGCATTCCGCGCTCAATTCTCGGCTGAACTTCAGCCCCTGTTGACGTTCGCTTATTACACTGGCTGGCGGAAGAGCGAGATTCTAAGCTTGCTCTGGAAGCAGGTAGACGTAGATAACCGGATCGTCAAGCTTGATCCCGGCACGACCAAGAGCGGTGCGGGTAGGACGCTAGTCCTTGATGGCGAGTTGCTGGAATTGATCGAGCAGCAATGGCAGCGGCGCGGGGTGGCCGAGATTCCGAATCAGTCACCGGCGCTGATCTGTGCGTATGTGTTTCACCGGCGCGGTCGGCCTATCAAGGACTTTAGCGAAGCTTGGGATAGGGCTTGTAAGGCTGTCGGGCTGGAAGGACGAATCTTTCACGACTTCCGGCGCACGGCGGTTCGGAACATGGTTCGCGCCGGTGTGCCTGAGCGAGTAGCGATGATGATAAGCGGTCACAAGACGCGCAGCGTGTTTGATCGCTACAATATCGTCAGCGAGGACGATCTAAAGCAGGCGGCGCTCAAGACCTGGACGCACATACAGGCGCAGCCATCGACGAAAAAAGTGGTTTCGATTTCAACCAGGTCAGTCTAATGCGTTTGGGCACAGGACGGGCACAATTCAGGCACAAGGAAGAGCGGGGTATGGTAGGCGCACCGAATAAGTTATTGATTTGTTTGGTGCCGGAGGCGGGACTTGAACCCGCACAGGGTTACCCCTACCGGATTTTGAGTCCGGCGCGTCTGCCATTCCACCACTCCGGCGTGAGGAGCAATGCGGAGCCATATTGATAACCAACAGTTGAGGCGGTTTCAAGAGCGGCGCGGCTGCTGACTGTTAGGTTCGTGGCTCTGCACGCTTGCAGATTCGGAAATTTCTCTCGCAAAGGCGCAAAGGCGCAAAGGCGCAAAGTTAGGAGGGGAGTGTTTGGACGAGTCTCTGCGATCAGGTTCCGAACTTTGCGAGCTTTGCGCCTTTGCGAGAGATACTCCGAATCCCTTCAGAAAAGCAGCTTCCAACATTCTTGAATGGAGCTGACGGCGGCGAGTTTGGGCTGTTTGATATGTTTGAGCTGGGCGACGTTACTTGTTGGCAGGATGCAGCGTTCGAAGCCGAGTTTGCCGGCTTCTTTGACTCTGGTTTCGGCCTGGGCGATGCCGCGGACTTCGCCGGCCAGGCCGACTTCACCGAAGAAGACCGTTTTGGGGTCGAGGGCGGCTTCGCGGCTGCTCGATGCGATGGCGACGATGACGCCCAGGTCCACCGCCGGCTCGTCGACATGGACGCCGCCGGCGACATTCACAAAGATATCTTGGTCGAATAGCTTGGCGCCGAGCTTTTTTTCCAACACCGCGACCAATAAGGCGACGCGATTGTGGTCGACGCCGATGGTGGTGCGCCGGGGCACGGCGAGAAACGACCGGCACACCAGCGCCTGCAATTCGACTAAAATTGGTCTGGTGCCTTCGATGCTGCAAACCACGGCGGAGCCGGGCACTTGCAGCGGCCGTTCCATCAAAAATATTTCTGACGGATTGCTGACCTCGGCGAGGCCGGCCTCTTTCATTTCAAACACGCCGATCTCGTTGGTCGAGCCGAAGCGGTTTTTGACCGCGCGCAGGATTCTGAAACTATGGCCGCGCTCACCTTCGAAATAGAGCACGGTGTCGACCATATGTTCGAGCAGGCGCGGTCCGGCGATGGCGCCGTCCTTGGTGACATGGCCAATGAGGAACGTCGTCAGCCCGGTTTTCTTGGCCAGTACGATAATCGATCCGGAGGTCTCACGTACCTGAGCAATGCTGCCCGGCGCCGATGGAATGGTCGAGGTGAACATGGTTTGCACGGAATCGATCACCAGCAAGCCGGGCTTGATCTTCTTCACTTGTTCGAGGATTCGCTCCAGCGAAGTTTCGCTCAGCACCAGCAGTTTGGGCGAGTCGACGCCCAAGCGCTCGGCGCGCATTTTAATCTGCCGCTGGGATTCCTCGCCGGAAACGTAGAGGCAGGTGAGGCCTTTTTGGCTCACCGCGGCGACCGCCTGGAGTATTAGCGTCGACTTGCCGATGCCGGGGTCGCCGCCGATCAAGATCACCGAGCCCGGCACCAGGCCGCCGCCGAGCACGCGGTCGAACTCGCCGATGCCCGACTGCACCCGGCCTTCCTCCGCCATGTCGATGTCGCCGATGGAGGTGGGTTCTTCCCTGCTGCCGAGGCTCAACTCGCTGCGGCTGGAGGTAGTTTTCTCGAAATGCTCCTCGGCGTAGGTGTTCCATTGATTGCAGTCGGGACATTTGCCCAGCCACTTGGGCGATTGGCTACCGCAATTCTGACAGGCGAAGACGGACTTAGCTTTGGCCATGGTGAGTTTTATAGCAGGAAAGCCCCGGCCATCGCTAGGTTGATAAATGCACCGTTGATGCAATAATTCCCCTTCCATGCGCGCCGACTTTCTCGATTTGGAGTTACAGCAGATCAAAGACGCCGGGCTTTATCGCCAACTGCGCTCGGTGGATGGCGACCAAGGGCCGACGCTCATGCTCGACGGCCGCGAGGTGATCAACTTCTCGTCGAACAATTATCTCGGCATCGCCAATCATCCGGCGCTGGCGGCGGCGGCGAAGAGCGCCATCGACCGGTACGGCTGCGGTTCGGGGGCGTCGCGGCTGATTTCCGGCAACATGACGCTGCACGAGGAATTGGAAGCCAAACT
>SHYW01000157.1 GCA_009692615.1 Deltaproteobacteria bacterium
CGCACACACTTGGCCTATATCGAACCAACTCCAACAAGGTGGGGTTCCGCTATGGCCAGGTTTCTAACTTACGACCTCAACCCAACGCACTACCCTGACATAATCGCGTTGCTGTTAACATGACATATTGACGTTGCCACGACACCTTTTTTTTTGACCGGGCCGAGGATTGATTTGACAGGTCGCTCCACTGTTGGATAGTCTGCGAAGCAATTCATCGCATTGGTCGCTAACCGGAGGAAAAGTATTTATGGATTTCGTCACCAACCAGGAAGTCATTCAAGCGGCGCGGAAAATTCTTAATCAAGATATATGGGATTATTTAAGCGGCGGCGCGGAGTCGGAAACCACCATGCGGCGCAATCGCATGGGCTTCGATTATCTGGCGCTGCGGCCGCGCATCTGCGTCGACGTTTCAAAGATCGACACTTCGACGATGTTTCTCGGCAAGAAATTACGAATTCCGGTCATGCTCGCGCCCATGGGTTCGTTGCAATCGATCACGCCGGAAGGCGGCGTGGCGGTGGCCAAAGCGGCGGCGCAATTCGGCTCGATCAATTTCGTTAGCTCGGTGACCCAGCCGACTTTGGAAGAGATCGCCGCTAGCACAAACGGCCCGAAAATATTTCAACTCTACATTCGCGGCGGCTTGGATTGGTGCAAAGAGCAGGTCGACCGCGCGCTCAAAGCTGGCTACATGGCGCTCTGTCTCACCGTCGACACGGCGCACTACAGCCGGCGCGAGCGCCAGATGATGAACCGCTGGCTGCCGCCGAGCAAACGGGTCGAGACCAACACGCGCATTTACCAAGCGATGTTGACCTGGGAACTGATGGCGGCGATCAGGAAACACGCCGGCATACCGCTGATTCTAAAGGGCGTGGCGACGGCGGAAGATGCGAAGATCGCCGTCGACCATGGCGTCGAAGTGATTTACATTTCCAACCACGGCGGGCGGCAACTCGATCACGGCCGCGGCACCATCGATATCGTCCCCGAAGTTGTCGAAGCGGTTAAAGGCAAAGCCGATGTCGTGCTCGATGGCGGTGTCACTCGCGGCACCGATGTGTTAAAAGCGCTCGCGCTGGGCTGCAAAGCCGTGACCATCGGCAAGCTCCAAGGCTGGGGCCTCGCCGCCGGCGCCGACGCCGGAGTCGTGCGCGTGTTGGAAATCCTCGAAGAAGAACTAACCATCGACATGGGGCTCTTGGGCGTGACGAACGTCAGTCAAATCAATGCGAGTCATGTTTGCCAGTCCTATCCCGTGTCGTTTCCCCATGAGATGAGCGCGTTTCCGTATATGCCGGGCGGGCAGTTACGCTGAAGTGAAGTTTCAAGTCGCTTGGCGCGGGCACGAACGGCCGTGCATAACCTGTTGTTCTCGGTATTGTGTTAAGCGGGATGGACGGGCTAAACTCTTAAGGAACCTCTGAACAACTGCCCTGCTTCCAGGGCAGTTGTTCAGAGGTTCCTTAAGATGTTTTCATCACGAAGGACACGAAGGGTTCGGATACTTTGCTTTCCGAACTTCGTGATCTCCGTGTCCTTCGTGGTGAAATAAACCGGCTGAACCATGGCTGGTTTGTCACGCTAGCAAGTAAGGAAGCAACTATGACCTTTGCAACCGACGTTTACGGTTGGGAAACAGTGATCGGTGAACGCGTGCGCGCCACGATGGCGTCGCATGAGTTGACGCGTTACTTCGCGGTCAAGATGACGCCGGCGCGGGCGCGCGTTGCGCTGTTGCAGTTGAGTTTGTTCGTCAGCTGCCGGCGCGACTGCTGGGCCAACCTGATCGCCAACTGCGACGCCGCGCCCATGCGCCAACGTTTGATGGCGCATGAATACGATGAAGTGGTCGAAGATGAGTTTAGCTCGAAGGGACATTACGATTTGCTGATTCGCCAAGGCGCGCTGATCGGTTTGAGCGCCGACGATTTCGCCAAGGTGAAACCGCTGCGCACCAGCATGGCGACTTTTTACGGTTGGAAGTGGATCGCTCGCCAAGGCGCATGGCAAGATGGGCTGATCGCGATGATGGCGACCGAATGGGTGAACGACGACCGCAGGCTGATGGATCAAGGCGGCGGTTTGTCGCGGCGCGATGGGCTGCGTTGGATGCGCGACTTCGGTTATAAGTGGGAAGAGATGCCCAACTTCGCAGCGCATGCGGTGGCGGATGAAAAGCATAGCGATCTGTTCGTGCCGCTGCTCGACAAATTCATCTCGAATCGCGACAGCGCGCTCACAGCGGCGGACGATGCGCTCGAGTTTTTTAAGTTGTATCACTTGGGCGTCGCGGAAGAGATGGAGAAGTCGGAAGAGGATTGATTGGCCGCAAAGAACGCAAAAGGCGCAAAAAATATTTTCGCAATATCGGGGCGGGTTTCAAACCCGCCCTCTTAGCTTTCACCATTGAATCGTTCATTTTTCCCCCGCGTTCCGCTCGCTGTTCCTTACTGGACTCGCGAGACCTACCGAGACATTCTTCGCTGTCTGATATCGGGCCGCGTCATCGACGGGCCGCAGCTTGGAACACTTAGAGCGCAAATCGTTGAGCAACTCGGCGTCGCCGATGCGCTGCTTTGCGGCTCCGGTAGTTTGGCGATCGAGCTTGCGCTGCGCGCTTGCGACGTGCGCGAGGGCGATGAAGTCGTGCTGCCGACGTTTTGCTGCTCGGCGGTGGTGGCGCCGGTTCTCGCTGTCGGTGCGACTCCGGTGCTTGCCGATTGCGGCGGCGAGCTTAATCTTACGGTGGCAACCGTTCAGGCTGCGCTGACGCAAAAAACTAAAGCGATCATCGTGCCGCATCTGTTCGGCAATCCCGCTCCGATCGTCGCTATCATCGAACTAGTGCGCGGCCGAAATATTCGCGTCATCGACGACGCGGCGCAGGCGTTGGGGGCGACGATTGATGGCCAACCGGTTGGCAGCTTCGGTGATGCTGGGGTTTTAAGTTTCGGCGCCGAGAAGATTTGTTTCGGTCTCGGTGGCGGTGCGCTGTTATCTCGGCGCGAAGAATGCATCCAACTTAATTCTCAAGTCAGTCTCTCGGCGCCGAATTTCGGTTCGGAGCTGACGAATTTCCTGTCGACGTTTACCTGGCGCTGCTTGCGCCGTTGGACCTGGCCTCTAAAATCGCTGTTAGCGTCGAAGTCGCCGGATTCGCCGCCCGCTGCTTATCGTCGCCAAGCGATCAGTCATCTCGCCGCCGTGGTCGCTGCAAGTTTGCTGCGCACTCTCGTCGACAATATTTCCGCCCGGCGCGCCAGTATGGGACTCTATCGCGAGTTGTTGAAGAACGATTCGAGAATTGAATTGATCGCCCACGGCGCTGGTTCGGCCTGTTTGACTCAAGTGATTCGTGTCTTGCCGGGCCATCGCGATGACGATGGGGCGGCGCGGGTGATTGCGGCGTTGCGTGCCGCCTGTTACGAAGTTCAAGGCAGCTATGTGCCGATTCATCTGATGTCGTCATTTCAAGATTGCGTCTGGGATCGTTTGCCCTATGCCGATCGCGTCTGGGCCGATTTAGTCGAGCTGCCTTGCGAGCCCAGCGTGAGTTTGGCCGAGGTCGAACGGATCGCCGCCATCGTCAAGAATGTTGCCGCCAAGATTTGAAATGTTTTTTATATAAAGGTAAGCCAACAGCATGAAGGAAATTCAATTTGTCGACACCACCGTGCGCGACGGTTCGTTGAGCTTGTGGGCGTTGGGTATGCGCACCGGCGCCATGCTCGCCATCGCCGAGCAGATGGACCGTTGCGGTTTCGAGTCCATGGAGTTCTTCGGCTTCGCCGGTTACATCAAGTACGTCAAAGAGCATAAAGAAAATCCCTGGACCTGGATGGGCGAAGGCGCGAAGAAATTTCGCCGCACTCGTTTGCGCTATCATGGCGGACTCGCGTCGGGCTTCGAGAAAATCCCGCGCTCAGTGCGGTTGCTGATGATCGAGCGTGTCGTCGCTCATGGCATCACGCTGACGCGCTCCTCTGATCCGTGGAACGATTACGATGCCGCGGCAGTGGAGATCGCGGCGCTGCAAAAGCTCGGCATGGAGGTGATCATCAATATCATTTACACCGTATCGCCGCGCCACAACGACGAATACTGGGCCACGCGCGCGCGCCAGGCAGCGGCCATCGGGCCGTCGGGAATCTGTTTCAAAGACGTCGCCGGTTTGCTGACACCGGAGCGCACGCAAACGCTGATTCCGCTGATTCAAAAAAATATTGGCAACCTACCGCTGGAGTTTCACGCCCACTGCAACAACGGCATGGCGCCGTTCAATTGCCTCGAAGCGATGAAGCTCGGCGTGACCAAGCTGCACACCGCCATCCCGCCATTGGCCGACGGTTCCGGCCAGCCGTCGATCTTTAACGTCGCCAGCAACGCCGCCGCGCTGGGCTACACGCCGCTGGTCGATCTGGCCGCGGTCAAGCCGGTGTCCGACCATTTTCGCTTCATCGGCAAACTCGAAGGCCATCCGGTGGGCGCACCGCGCGAATACGATCACTCGCAGTATTTACACCAAGTGCCGGGCGGAATGATTTCCAACCTGCGCTTTCAACTGCGCGCCATGGGCATGGAAAATAAAATCTCGGAGACCTTGGAAGAGTGCGGCCGGGTGCGCGCCGAGTTCGGCTATCCGATCATGGTGACGCCGCTGGCGCAGTTCGTCGGCAGCCAGGCGGCGATCAACGTCATCACCGGCGAACGTTACAAAGAAGTGACCGATCAGGCGATCCAATATGCCCTCGGTTATTGGGGCAAAGAAGCACCGACGGTGATGGATGCCAACGTCAAAGACAAAATTCTCAGCCGTTCGCGCGCCAATGAGTGGCGCAATTGGTCGGCGCCGGATTTGACGCTGCATGAAGTGCGCAAGAAATTCGGCGCCACAGTATCGGATGAAGAGTTGATCCTGCGGGTGATCGCCGGCGATACCGCGGTCGACGCTATGCTCGCCGCCGGCGCGCCGAAGGAGTATTTAAGTGTGACCCAACCACTGGTGCGGCTCATCGGCGAACTCGCCAAGCGCAAAGATTTTCGTCAGATCTTCATCGAGAAGAAGGGGTTCACGTTGCGGCTGGAGAAATCTGGAAACGGCGAAATGAGCAAGTAAAGTTTGTTTCACCACGAAGATCCCAGCGCGGCACAGCCGCAACCAAAGGGGAAAGAGTTTTCACCACGAAGGTCACGAAGGACACGAAGGGTTAGGAAAAAAGTTTACTCCGAACTTCGTGCTCTTCGTGTCCTTCGTGGTGGATAGCCTTTTCCGCATGTGTGAAAGTATCATTGGCGTTTAAGGAGACAATAATGATCTACGAGATGCGTTTTCAGAATGTCGAGCCGGCACGTCGCGCGGAGTATGTGAAGATTTACCGCGACGCGGTGCAGGGCTGTAAAGCCGCCGGTTCCACAGGTGGTCAGATTCTCTGCAGCGATGACGATCCGTCGGCGCTGATTGTAATTCTCTTGTGGGAGAGCAAAGAGCACCTGGCGCGCTGGCGCGGCACCGAGTCTTACAAATCGTTTCGCGCCGCGGTGGGGCATCTGCAAACCACCAAGAGCTACGGCGGGTTTTATGTCGCCGAGACGATCTGATGTGATTGCATTCGCGTTCCATGTCGCGGGCTTCACTATGTGAAAAATCCCTCCTAACCTCCCTTTTTCAAAGGGAGGGATCGGATTGGCTTCGCGGCCGAGGCAGTCTCTCCTCCGACGGCTTCAAGTTTCGATTGACGAATGATTTCGATCTCAGTTACTCTCCACGAACCCCAAAGAGTTCTACGGCCCAATTTTATGACGATTCATTCTAGAGTTATTCTCATCGCCGTGTTGCTATCCGCGTGTGTTGCCACTGCCACCGGTGCCGACGAGCTGACGAAGATGCGCTACGGCCAGAACGCTACCTCCACCGGCAGCCTGTCGGCGCTGCCGCTCACGGTTGCGGAGCGCAAAGGTTTCTTCGTTCGAGAGGGACTCAATCTCGAAGTCGTGCCGATTGCCGGCGGCACGGATCGCATCGTCGCGGCGTTGGACAAGGGCGAGATCGATGCCGGCAAGAATGCCACGCCGTACTTGATTCAAGCCGTGCTCAAAGGCTCTGATGCTGTCGCCATCGTCGCGCAGACGACCAATCCGGTTTACAGCTTGATCGTCCGGCCGGAAATCAAAAGCTTCACCGATCTTAAAAACAAAGTAATCGGGCTATCGACCGCCGGCGATACGATCACGCTTTCGGCGGTGCGCCTGCTCGCGAGCAAAGGCATCAAAGCTTCAGACTTTCACGCCAAAGCGGTGGTCGGCACGCCGGCGCGCTTCGACTGTTTAAAGTCCGGCGAGTGCGCTGCGGTGCCGATGGGCCAGCCGGAGGACTTGGACGCGATCAAGCAGGGCTTTCCGCGCTTGGCATTTACCTACGAGGCCGGCGCGGATTTGATCTTCAACGTCGACATGGCGCGGCGCGCCTGGGGCGAGAAAAACAAGGACGCGCTGGTGCGCATGGTGCGCGGTTTTGCTGCGGCGTATCAGTTCATGAACGATGCCAAGAATCATGACGAAGTTAGAAACATCGTCAAGGATTCGTTGAAAGTTTCCGACGACACGGCACGGCAAATATTTGCACCGTATACGCAGCCGGATAAGAACGTGCTGCCGCGCCGCGGTGAATTAGACTTGTCGGCATTCGATCGCGTGTTATCGCTGATGGGCGGAGCGGGAGTGATTCCGACTCCTGTGGCGCCGGCGGCGCGCTTTGTCGATCTACAATTTCTCAAAGCGGCTGGGATTCAATAATTTCATTGTCGACTTAATTTGACGGAGGACTAAGATGCTGAACAAAAGTTGTACCGTAATGGTAATTGCAGCGGTTGCAATGTCATTCGCGGCGGCAAGTGTTCTCAATGCCGCGAGCGCACCGAATGTCGCGTTGACCGGGCAGGTGAGTTCGGCGGAGGAAGGCCGCATGGAAGGCGTATTGGTCAGCGCCAAGGGCGAAGGCTCCACGGTGACGATCACCGTCGTAAGCGATGCCAAAGGGCAGTACAGCTTTCCGAGTTCGAAGTTGGCGGCGGGGCGTTACGCGTTGGCGATTCGCGCGGTGGGATACGAGTTGGAAAATGCTTCGCCCGCGGACGTGGCGGCGCAGAAAACCACTACGCTCGATTTGAAACTGCTCAAAGCCGCCGATCTGGCGGCGCAACTGTCCAACGGCGAATGGTTGATGAGCATGCCCGGCACCGATTAGCAGAAGCAGGGTTTCCTGAGCTGCATCGGCTGCCACACGGTGGAGCGCATCGCGCGCTCGCGCTACAGCGCGGAAGAGTTTGTGCCACTGCTAAAGCGCATGCGCAACTACGCGCAAGGCAGCACGCCGCTGCGGCCGCAGGTGCGGCCCGGCATGCGCGAGCCGTCGCAAAATCAATTGGCGCAGATGACCAAGTTCGCGCAGTACTTGAGCACGATCAATTTGAGCAAAGTGGCGAAGTGGGAATATCCGTTGCAGAGCTTGCCGCGGCCCAAGGGGAAATCGACGCGGGTGACGATCACGGAATACAGTTTGCCGCGCTTCGAGACGATGCCCCATGACGCCGCCATCGATGCCGAAGGGATGATTTGGTATTCCGATTTCGGTTCGCAGTTTCTCGGCAAGCTCGACCCCAAGACCGCCAAGGTGGTGGAATGGCCGATTCCCTTGACCAAACCCGGCGCGCCCACCGGCGCTCTCGATCTGCGCTTCGATCCGCAAGAAAACGTTTGGTTGGGGATGATGTATCAGGGCAGCATCGGGCGCTTCGACCGTAAGACCCAACAGTTTCAGACCTGGACCACGCCGAAGTTCAAGGAGAACGACGAAGCGCGGCTGGCGATGGTCGATCCCAAGCATATCAATCTCGACGGGAAAGTGTGGATCGGCGGCGACGACGAGTATCGACTCGATGTGAAAACCGGCGAGTGGTACACGGTGGATTATGCCCGCGGCTTGCCGAAGAGCCATCCGCCGGAGCACCGGCTGGGATCCTACGGCATTATCTCCGACTCGAAAAATAATTTTTACGGCACCAACTTCGGCGGACAATATATTATCAAGGTCGACGCCAAGACTTTGAACGTGACGCCGTTCCCGACGCCGACGCCCAATTCGGCGCCGCGCCGCGGCCACATGGACGCGCAGGACCGGCTGTGGTTCGCCGAATATCGCGGCAACATGATCGGCATGTTCGACACCAAGACCGAGCGCACTCGCGAGTGGGCGGTGCCTTACGCGTGGAGCAATCCTTACGACGCGGTGCTCGACAAGAGCGGCTACGCCTGGACCGGCGGCATGACCAACGACTACGTCGCGCGGCTCAATACCAAGACCGATGAATTCGTGCAGTACCTGATGCCGCGCACGACCAACATTCGCCGAGTCAATATCGACAACCGGACGAAACTGCCGACGCTATGGATCGGCAACAACCTTGGCGCGGCGATTGTGAAGATCGAGCCGTTAGAGTGAGGGATCGCAATGAAAGACACGTCGGACGCGATGGAGCGAGGATATCGCGAGATGCTGCTAAAACGCTCCGGCGAGGAGCGGCTCAAGATGGGTTGTTCGATGCATGCGACGGCGCAAGCTCTGGTGCGAGCTTTGGCGCTTGCCGAGAACCCCTTTGCTTCGCCTTCCGCCTTAAAGAAAGTTCTCTTTCTGCGTTTTTACGGACAGGATTTCAATAGCGCGGTGCGCAAAAGGATTCTTCGCGCGTTAGCAAAGGCGCTGAGCGGTGCCGGTTCCAGTGTCGTGGCAACGTCAATATGTCATGTTAACAGCAACGCGATTATGTCAGGGTAGTGCGTTGGGTTGAGGTCGTAAGTTAGAAACCTGGCCATAGCGGAACCCCACCTTGTTGGAGTTGGTTCGATATAGGCCAAGTGTGTGCGTC
>SHYW01000158.1 GCA_009692615.1 Deltaproteobacteria bacterium
CCTCAACCACGGTGATCTCGCTGCGATATACTCGTTGAATTACGTCTAGTCGTTTCTCGTCTTTCATTGTCAGGGTTGTCATCCTTCCACCCTGACATAATTACGTTGCCGTTAACCCCTGACATAATCACTTTGCTACAACACGTCGGTGATTTCCCATTGTTTGGTTGTGTCGTGGCATGGTAGAAGCCAGGAAAACAGTTCAACAAGGAGAAATCGATGCTCAAGCGAGAGGTTGTGATGGCGCCGGCGGGAGGACCGTCCCACGGCAAAGGCATGGTTCAGGGAATCAAAGCCGGCGGCTTGATATTTTTTCTCGGCGATCCGCGGCAACGATCCGGTAACCAACTTCGAGAGTAACGACACTAAAGAGCAGGCGCGCCAGGCGTTTGAAAATTTAAAAGTCTTGTTGGCCGCGGCAGGGGCCGGGTTGGAGCATGTGGTCAAAGTAACTCTGTGCTTGCAGGATCTGAAATACCGCCTGCTGTTTCACGATGTCTGGATGGAATATTTTCCCAAAGATCCCCCGGCGCGCATCGCCATCCAAGTTGCCGATGCCAACGCTCAGCCGGGACGCAATGCGCATTTTGCCCTCGATGTAATTGCCATCGACCCGAGCGCGGGATGATCAATTCCAGATTGCAAATTCCAAATTCCAAATGTTCGCGCGCCGTAGCGTTGCGGCTTGCGCTGGTTGTTGTCTTATCGATGATGGCGTCGGCGACCATGGCCGCCCAGAGCGCGCGTGAGTTAAAGGAAGTCAAAGTTGCCTATCCGCCGTCGATGGCGTCGGTGACTTTGATGACCGGCATCAAACAGAGATTTTTCGATGAGCAAGGGCTGCGGCCGATTCTCTTGGTCATCGCCAGCGATCTCGCGCTCAAGAGCCAAGTCGTCGGCGAGATCGATTACACTTTATTCGGCGGCGGTTCCGGCATGCTTGCGGCGGCGCAAGGTTTACCGATCAAAAACGTCCACCTGCCGCACAAGTTCGCCGATCTAACGTTGGTCGCCCGGCCGGAATTCAAATCCGTCGCCCAGCTGCGCGGCAAGAAGATCGGCGTCAGCAGCTTTTCCGGCGCGGTGTATTCGTCGACGCGCGCGATGCTTTCAGCGGGCGGCTTGGACCCCGACAAGGATGTCGTCATCATTCCCATGGGCCGGGAGCCGATCCGCCTGCAAGCGTTGTTGGCCGGCAGCATCGACGCGACGCCGTTGCCCGTGCCGCTCCATGCCATCGCCGAAGAAAAAGGCTTCAGCCTGCTCGCCGACATCGAAGGAAAATTCGAAGTGCCCTTCAGCGGCATTACCGTGACGGACAAAAAACTCCGAGAGAATTCCGATGAAGTGAAGCGATTTATCCGGGCGATGGTCAAGGCCGGGAGTTTTTTTCTCAGCCATCGCGCCGAATCGGTGGCGCTTTACATGGACTGGTTGAAACTTTCGCGCACGATCGCGGAGAACGCTTACCTGCGTTCGATCAAGACCGTCAGTCCAGACGGCCTGGGCAAAGAAAGCGCGATCAAGAATCAGCTCGGCTTGATCAAGCAGACCACCAGCAAGGACGTCAAGATTGACGACGTCATCGATTTCACACTGCTCAAGCAAGTCCTGGCGGAAAACAAATGATGCGACGTGTCATTCATTATTGTCTGAAGATGCTTCTCATGTTGGCATTTGGGGACAGCTTCGCTATGGCGCAATCGCCGAACATCAAGCCAGAAAAAAGTCGTTTGGAAGTCGCCATCGCCGGTACCGGCTCGACCAGTTTGCCTCTGCTGGTTACTCTTGAGGCCGGCTATTTCGCCAAGCACGGTCTCACCGTCAACATCAGTCAAGTGAGCGCCAGCGTGTCGGTGCAAGGGGTGATCTCCGGCACCATCGATATTTATCAAGGCGGCGCGGCGGCCATCGCCGGTAATCTCGCCGGCGCGGATATTATTTACGTGGCCGCCGCCGTCGATAAGAGTTCGCTCAATCTGTTCGGTCAGAAGGGCATCACGAGCTTCGAAGCGTTGCGCGGTAAAGCGATCTCGACGACTTCGCCGGGCGCGTTCGGTGAAATCGCCGTGCGCGGCACGGCGCGGCGCATGGGCCTGGAGATGGGCAAGGATATTAAACTGCTCTATCACCGCACGCCGGCGGAGGCACTGTCGACGTTTCTCCTCGGCAACGCCGAAGGTTTGGTGATCACGCCGCCGCAGACCGATATGGCCAAGCAAAAGGGCTATCCGATGATCGTCGATTACTTCAAAGACGGTTTCAAAATCATCGGACCAGGAACTTCGGTGATCCGCGAGTTCGCCCAGAAAAATCCCAATACGCTCAAGGCCTATTTGATGGCTTATCTCGACGGTCTGCGGCGCACCGTTGACGACGAAGATTACGCTAAGAAGATCTGCGCCAAATATACCAAGTTGACCGACATGAATATTTTGACCGAAACCTATCAGCAAGGGCTGCGGGTGTGGAACCGCGATATGACCGTCGATCCGTCGGCGATTCGAAATGTTCTCGACGACTCGTCCGATGCCAAAGCCAAGAGCGCCGATCCCAAACGGTTCTTCGACAATACGCTGATTCAGCAGGTCAATCGCGAGTATGGGACGAAGTTGTTTGCCGGCGAAATTAAATAAGTTGCCAGTAGTCAGGAGGAGTTTCCGATTATGACCGTGAAAACGTTGCTTCGGGGAATTGTTTGGGTGTGGGCGATGCTTGGGTTGCTGGTCGCTAACGTCAACGCGCAAGCGGTCAAGCCGGAAAAGAAAAGTTTGGAGATCGCCGTGGCGGCGTTTGCCCATACGACCATGCCGTTGCTGATCGCTCATGAGGCGGGCTACTTCGCTAAGTATGGGCTGAGCGTCAACATCAGCGCGGTGAGTGCCGGCGTTGCCGTGCAAGGGCTGCTTTCTTCGAAGATCGATATCTACCAGGGCGGATCGGCGGCGATGATGGCGACGCTGGCCGGTGCGGATATTATTTACGTCGCCGCCGGTGTCGATAAGAGTTCCTTGATGCTGTTCGGTCAGAAAGGCGTGACGACTTTCGAAGCGTTGCGCGGCAAGACCGTGGCCACGACCTCGCCCGGCGCGTTTGGCGAGATCGCCATGCGCGGCTCGGCCAGGAAGTACGGCATGGAGATTCCCAAGGACATCAAGTTGATGTTTCACGGCACACCGGCGCAGGCGTACTCGACGTTTACCCTGGGCAACTCCGACGCCATGATCAATACCCCGCCGCAGGCCGATATGGCCAAACAAAACGGTTATCCGGTGATCGTCGATTACTACAAAGAAGGCTTGAAGATCATCGGACCCGGCACCGCCGTGACCCGCGAATTCACGCAAAAAAATCCCAACACCGTCAAAGCCTTTTTAATGGGGCTGTTAGACGGCGTAAAACGCGCCATCGACGACGAAGCCTACGCGAGCAAGCTGGAATCGAAATACTCGAAACTCACCGACGCAAAAATCCTCGCCGACAATTATCAGCAAGGACTGCGCGTCTGGAACAAAGACATGACCATCGATCCGGCGGCGATCCGCGCGGTGCTCGACGATGCGCCGGATGGCAAAGGCAAGGGCGTCGATCCAAAACGGTTTTACGACAACAGTTTCATTCAGGCGGTGAACCGCGACCATGCGTCGAAGTTGTTTCCGGCAGACGTGAAATAGCCCGGCGCCCGAGCCGTAGGTGGCTCCGATGGTTTTTCGCAATTTCGCATCAATCGCACCGAAATAGCTCAAGGCCTTCCAATCACGACAATTCTCCCGTCGAGTGACCGTGTTTTTCGCTGGTGCGTAGCCGGCAAGGCACCGACAATTCGACTTGCAGTCGGTTGTTACTCGAATCGCCAAAAAGAGCGGTGAGGCAGGATTTTTATGACTCTCGGGCAAGCGCTATTTTATTACGCGGCTTTTTTTTCGCTTCTACTGGTTGCGTTGATTTGGCTGTGGCTGCGGCGCAAGGTCAAAAGCGCGCCGGCGGCGAACGCGGCGCCGAGGCGGATGAGTTGGATTGCTAAATTCGACAGGAAAAAATTGGCGGCATTGCGGCCGCAGCAATGGCTTACCGGCGCGATGTGGATCAGAGTGCTGGTCGCGGCGTTGGTCGCGCTCTCCGCCGGCGTCATCGTGGTGGTATTTTTCTTTCCTCTCGGCGCGGCCTGGGCCGCCGCAAGCACATTTATCGCCGTGATGGTTGTGGTGGGATTGCTACTGCTATTGATCGAATAGCTAGCCAGACGTTAGCGTTGCGGTATGAACGCGACCGAGTCAATTTCGACCCAACAGTGCGGCGATAATTCTTCGACGACCATGGTTAATCCCGCCGGCATGATTCCGCTGCGGCTGTGGGCGGCGAAAAACTTGCGATAGGCTTCGGCGAACTCTTCGCGATGGGTTCCTTCGGTTAGATAGACAGTTGTCTTGACGATGTCGTCCAAGCTGCCGCCGGCGGCTTCGACGATGTCTTTGGTATGGCGCAATGTGGCTTCGGTCTGACCGGCGAGGCTGCCTTCGCATTCAACCACGCGATCGAACGTCACGGCATCTTGGCCAGCCAGAAAGAGCCAATCGCCGACCCGTACCGATTGCGAAAAAGAACCGGGCGCCAGACGCACCTTCGGGCTGGTGACGATTTTCTGCTCGCCGCGGTAGGCGATGGCCATGGAGCGCAGCAAAATATCGCCGCCGAGAGATTGAATGTAGATTCCCGAGTTGGGCGGGAAGGCGTCTTCGGCGAACACTCCCTGATAAATTTTCTTGCGCGCCTCGCCGTAGCCGGGGCGGTGCTTGGTGCCGGGCATGAACATGAAGGTGCGGCAGAGATTGCCGAGACTGAGTTTGCGGCGGCGGAGGATTTTTTCGATGCGCGTGAGCACTTCGCTGGTTTGGTTTTGAATCGTCGACGCGCCAGCGATGCGGCCTTGTTTGTCGGTAGCGTCGATGCCGGAGAGAAAGAAAAAATTGCCGACGCGCATGCCATGGCAGCCGGCGCCGATGGTCAGCGGCAAATTGATGACCTTGAAGTTCTCGCGATCTTCGCTGGTGGTGGCGATGGCATCCATGCGCACGCGGCAGCCGCCTTCCAGGGCGCAGACGCCGACGAAATTGACCGCTGGACTGTAACGGCCGAAGCGCCTACGCAGTGTCTTGGCCACGGCGCTAGCGTCGCGGTAGTCGGCGATATAAACCGACAGGCTAACCAGATCGGCGGTCGAGTGGCGAAACGGCAGGAGCGCGACGTCGAGATTGAGAAGCGTTTGGCTGGTTTGCTCTTCGGCGCTGGGCGCCAATTGGATCGTGCCGTCCGCGCCGCGCGCGTCTTGGGCGAGGAAAATAAATTCGCCTGCTTGTACGGCGTGGTTGAAGAGATTCGGCTCAGAGAAGAAATATTGCTCCGATGCTGTTTGTGCCATTGGGTCCTTCAAAGAAGAAGGGCAACCACGGGGGGTTGCCCCTACATAATTCAACTCAATCGACTGGGGCGGTTAGTGGTGCGCGTTTTCCCACACCGACATGCCGGCGCGACAGCACAGCGCGTCTTGTTCCGGGCGGGCGGCGCCGGCGATACCGATGGCGCCGACGATGGTGACGCCGCTGACGATCGGCAGGGCGCCGGCCATGGGCAATATTTTACCGCGATGAGAGATCGCTAGGCTGCGCATCACCGGTTGACGCGCTTGCGCCACCAGCGTCGCGGTGGCGACATGAAACGCCGCGGCGGTGTAAGCTTTGTTGAAAGCGAGTTCAGCGCTGAGTGCTTCGGCTTTGTCCATTTTGCCGACGGCGATGGGCGCGCCGGCTTCGTCGACGACTACGGCGGTGACGGCGGCGCCGACCATTTGGGCGTACTCGTGACTCGACTCGATCATCGCCCAGGCCGTCTCGAAGGGTACCGGGCCAATGGCGGCTTTGTTCTGCCGGAAGAAGGCGGCGTTGACTTCGATGTAGTCGGTGTACTGGGCCGGGATATCGATGTCTTTGAAGATCGCGTCGACCGGGCAGACGATCTCGCACTGCTCGCAGTCGATGCAAACTTCCGGATCGATGTAGAACTGCGGCGCACCGGGCTTGGTGTGGATGCAAGCGACCGGACAAACTTCAACGCAGGCTCCGTCGTTGGTGCAGAGGTCGGTAATTATATAAGGCATTCGTTCTTGCTTCGCTCCAATGGTCAAATTACAAATTACAGATTTCGGATTGCGAATTTGGAATATGGAATCTGTAATTTGTAATCGCTAAGCGCTAGCCGTCCGCGGCCAGCGGTAAGTCAGTGTAGATCGCGTCGGCGACGTAAACATTGGCGCCGAATTCGCGTGTCACCAATCTGCCGTCGCCATTCAACGTTCCCAATCTTGCTTTCGCCGCCAGTGCGTCGGCGTTGCCGTCACGCACCGTCGTGGCGCGAAAGCCTAACTCGCGAATCCATGAACTGAGTACGAAAGTGATGAACAGACCGTTTTGCACGGGCATCTGGCCGCCGATGCCTTTGGCCCGAAGCGGATCGTAGTCGGCGTGGACGGCGCAGAGAACGGCGAAGGGGAGGTCGTTCACTTCGCTGCTCGTTGTCTGACCCTCACCCCGACCCTCTCCCAGTGGGAGAGGGGGAAGATTGTCGAGCTTGGCGATGCCGATCAGCTCGGCGCCGAAGTATTGCGCCATGCCTTTGACGTGGCTGGCGGTGATCTCCGGCGTGTGCAGTTCGGCTTTGGTCGGAAAGACATTTCCCGCCGGCGCGTTACGGATCAGTTCGATGACCGTGTTGGTGCGATCGGCCGGCGCACTGTTGAGGAAAAAATCCCAATAAGGATCGTCTTGGTGATTGTCCTTGGCGGACCAGGGCAATTTGAAATTCACTTACGGTTCTCGCTTGACGAATCGATTGGTGTTTTCCTTGAGCGGCGCGTAGTAGCCGACATCGCCGGCGACAGCCTTGGCACCGGCTTTCTCGTGCGACGCGTTACAACCGGCGACGGTGCAGGCGTGCTCGCCAGGTTTGACGCCGGAGTCGTAGCCTAGCCACGTGACGCGCGCGTTACGAACCAGACCCCAAAAGCGGTCGTCGATCCATTTCAAAAATTTCACCAGCACCGGCCGCAGCGCGAACGGACAATAGTGCAACGCCGAGGTCGCCATGTTGTGCCACCAAGTTTTCGGCTTGGTGTAAGGGCAGACGGTGGCGCAGGTGAGACAGCTGCCCCAATGATCGTGTACGTAGGGGCGCAGTTTGTAACAGGTGAGCCAGTTGATTTTGTATTTCTCGATGCCGTTGTGAACGACCTTGTCGCCGACCGGAATGCTGTTGGTCGGACAGGTGTTGGCGCACTTGCGGCAGACTTTGCAGAAGTCGTCGACGCCGATATCGATCGGCTCGTCGGCGGTGAGCGGCAGATCGGTCATGATCGGGTCGGGCATATGGACGCGGGCGCCGTATTCTTTACTGATGACCAATCCGTTACGTCCGAGCTCGCCTACGCCTGAGGCGATGCCCGCCGCTTGCGGGATCGCCACGCCGCGTAGCGCCGTGTAGCCGAGTTCTTTGATGTAACCTTCCAGCGCCTTCAAGATCATGTTGCCTTTGATTTGCGACACATGATAAGCCGCGTCGCCGATCAAATGGCGGTGCGCTTGCAGCTTGTCGTAGTCCCACGCCGTGGTGGCGACGATGATGTAGGGAAACGTGCGCGCCAACTGCTCCGGCGTGTAGGCGGAGTACTCATCCTTCGCCGTGCCGTCTTGGACATAGCGACCGCCGCCCGACGCGTAGAGAAACGACGGATGCGCCTTGGCGACGCGCACGATGTCGGCGCCCATGTAGCGCGCCACCGCCTTGATATGGCGTGCCATGGCGGCGGGGTCGTTGACCGGAATTTTCTTCGGATTGATTTTGCCTTTGGCCGCTTGATTGACCACGGTGCTTAAAAAATGGCGGCGGTCGGCGAAGTGATTGGGTGCCGAGACTCTTGTCAGCGGATCTTTAGAGACCGTGTTGTGATACCAATTGAACAACGGCTTGCCCAATTCGCCGCGCTGATTTTTCGGATGGGGCGACTGGTTCATGTCGACATTGACGACCTGGTCGACCATGCGCACGGTGCGGCCGAGATAGGGTGTGGGGAATTCGGCGCTGCGATTTTTCCCTATTGCCGGTTCGGTTTTCTCTGCCTTGGACATTGTGAGTTCTCCCGCAAAATAAAATAGAAGTCAGAAATCAGAAGTCAGAATTCTGAATTCCGGCTTCTGATTTCTGGATTCTAGCTCCCGAATTCATCCTTCATGTTTGGTACCCGGCGAGCGCCACTTCGGCGCATTTTTGATCTTGATCGTCGGTGCCGCCAGAGACTGCAATGGCGCCGACGATGGCGCCGCCTTCGGCGATCGGCAGCGCGCCAGCGCCGGGCATGATCTTACCGCTGCTCGAAACTACCAGGCTTTGAAACCAAGCTTGATTGGCGACGCCGGCTAAATCTTTGGTCGGCTGTTGAAAGCTCGCCGCGGTGTAGGCTTTATTCAAGGCGATCTCGACGGTGATCGGCCGCGCTTTGTCCATGCGCCCCAGGGCGATCATGCGCCCGCTCGGATCCACCACCACCGCGGTCACCGCGATGTCTAGCTGCGCCGCTTGGTTATGCGCGCTACGTACCATCTGAATCGCTTTTTCTCCTGGGATTGCCATTGTCGCTGGAAACCTCCTGGTTGCCGGTGTTAATGCGCTTATCTAACAGCGAATCGTGGGGTGGCGTCAAGGGCTAGAGCGTTCAATGTTGTAGCAAAGTGATTATGTCAGGGGTTAACGGCAACGTAATTATGTCAGGGTGGAAGGATGACAACCCTGACAATGAAAGACGAGAAACGACTAGACGTAATTCAACGAGTATATCGCAGCGAGATCACCGTGGTTGAGGC
>SHYW01000159.1 GCA_009692615.1 Deltaproteobacteria bacterium
GAGGAGGTGTACAACAAGAAACGTTTGCATTCGGCCCTGGGCTATCTACCCCCGGAGGAATACGAGAGGTCGCTTCAACAAACCAAAACCGCCGATCGCGCTCCCCTCAAATCCCGGTGAAATCTCTCCAGCCGGAGGGGCGCAGTCCATTGTGCTGCGCGCGGGGAAAAAATCTCCACTGGCCCCTCTTTTCCAAAGAGGGGTAATGGAGAACTCTCAGTCTTGAGCTGTGGACGCGAATCTTTCCGGTATCCGCTAACAGGCTTGCAGGCGGTCGAGCTTCGCATATAATGCCTGTGACTCTATGGAAGCTTTAACCGTCAAACTTACCGCGGCGATTTACTTGCTGGCGGCGGCAGGCAACTTTTATGTTTTGTTCCGCAAGGACGCCGCGTCGCGGCTTCCCACTTTAGCGCTTTTGGCCGGTTTCTTATTCCACACCGGCGCGCTCACTGCGCGCTTTCTTAACGAAGGGTTTGGCGCCGTGGCGTTGATGGGCGAGGCGTTGTTGTTCAAGAGCTGGCTGATGGTTGGGCTCTATCTTTCGATTCAACTCAAGTATCGCGTCTCCGTGCTCGGCGGAATCGTCGCGCCGTTGGCGTTTTTGATGTGTCTGGCGGCCTACGCTTTTGGTCGCGGCGACGGCGCCATTCCGCCTGGATTGGAATCGGTCTGGCTGCCGGTGCATGTGACGCTGGCGTTTTTGGGCAACGCGGTGTTCGCTCTCGCCTTTGGCGTGAGCTTGATTTACCTGCTTCAGGAGCGCCATCTCAAGCATAAGAAGATCAGCGCTTTGATAAATCTTTTCCCGCCCTTGGAATCCCTCGATCGATTGAATTATTTGTTGCTGGTCTGGGGGTTTCCCTTGATGACGCTGGGCATTGTCACCGGCAGTTTATGGGCGGGGATTCATTGGGGCAACTATTGGTCCTGGGAGCCCCGGCAAATTTCCTCCGGCATCGCCTGGTTGTTTTACGGCGCGATTCTCCACGGCCGCATCACCGCGGGACTGCGCGGCAAAAAGGCGGCGCTTTTGACCATGGTCGGCTTCTTTGTGGTTCTCGGCTATTTTCTTTTGGGCGATACCATGTTCCCGAGCCGGCATGGGGGTCAGTTTCAGTAAGCCAAACCAAAGTCGTTCAGCATAAATTCGCCGTGCAAAAGGAAATCGTCATAGTCGGTCTCAACCATCGCAGCGCGCCCATCGAAGTGCGCGAAAGCGTCGCCATCGAGCATGCTTATCTGCGCGACGCTTTAACCCGTTTGCAAAGTTATCCGTCCATCGAAGAGAGCGTCATCCTCTCCACCTGCAATCGCGTCGAAGTGGTCGTCGCGGCATCTGAGAGCGGTCGCGCCTGCGACGACATCAGCGGCTTTCTCGCGGCGCAGAAATCCCAGCGTAACGGCGCCTCGCTGGACGAACATACCTATAGTTACCAGGGCGCCGACGCCGTGCGCCATCTGTTTCGTGTCGCCGCTAGTCTGGATTCCATGGTCGTGGGCGAGCCGCAGATTCTCGGCCAATTGAAAGCTCACTACGACGCGGCGCATCAAGCCGGTAGCGTCGGGACGATTTTGCATCGTTTGTTCCATCGTTCTTTTTCGGTCGCCAAGCGGGTGCGCAGCGAAACCGGCATCGGCAGCGGCGCGGTGTCGGTGAGTTCGGTGGCGGTGGATTTGGCCAAGCGCATCTTCGATCGTTTCGACGACAAGACCGTGATGCTGATCGGCGCCGGGAAAATGGGCGATCTGATGGCGCGCCATCTGCAAAGCCACGGCGTGCGCAGTCTGATGGTGACCAATCGAACTTTCGAGCGCGCCGTCGAATTGGCCGAGCGCATTCACGGCAGCCCGATCCGCTTCGAAGATTTTCCGCAATATTTAAAGATGGCCGATCTGGTGATCGGCTGCGCCGGCGCGCCGGACATCTTGGTCCACGCCCATCAAGTCGAAAAAGTGCTGCGCGAGCGCAAACAGAAGGCGATGTTCTTCATCGACATCGGCGACCGGCGCAACTTCGACGCCAAGATCAACGACCTCGACAACGTTTATCTCTATAACATCGACGACCTCAAAAGCGTCGCGGAAGAAAACTTACAAGGGCGCTCCAACGAAGCGAGCAAGGCCGAGAACATCGTCCAGGATGAAGTGCAGAGCTTCGTGCGCTGGGTCGGTTCGCTCGAACAGGCGCCGACCATCACGGCGTTGCGCCAGCGCTTCGATGACATTCGCCGGCGCGAGATCGAAAAGTCGCTGGGCGGCAGTTTGAAGGATTTGTCGGAGCCCCAGCGCGCGGCGTTGGAAGACATGACCAGCGCGATGATCAACAAGATGCTGCACGGACCGATCGCTCAATTGAAAAACAATCAGGGCGACGACGACGAAGCGACGCTTTACGTCGCGGCGCTGAAAAAGCTCTTCGACTTGGACGGTAAATGAAACGCATCCGCATCGGCAGCCGCGGCAGCATGTTGGCGTTGGCCCAGTCGAATTGGGTCAAGGGCCAACTCGAAGCACATTACCCCGAAGCGCAGGTGGAATTGACGATCATCAAAACCAGCGGCGACCAGTTTATCGATCGGCCCATCGCGGCGATCGGCGGCAAGGGTGTTTTCACCAAAGAAATAGAAGACGCGCTGCTGCGAAACGACATCGACATCGCGGTGCATTCGATGAAAGATTTGCCGACGGAACTGCCTCATGGCTTAGCCATCGTGGCGGTGCCGCGGCGTGAAGACGCGCGCGATGTGGTAGTCAGCCGGGATGGCCGGTTGCTGAAGGATCTTCCTGCCGGCGCGCGAGTGGCGACCGGGAGTTTGCGCCGAAGTTCCCAACTGCTCCATCATCGCGGCGATCTCGCCGTGGTACCGATTCGCGGCAACGTCGATACGCGCTTGCGTAAACTCGATGAAGGCGAAGCCGATGGTTTGATCATGGCGGCGGCGGGCTTGATCCGCATCGGCCGGCCGGAGCGCATCACGGAATATTTAAACGATGAAGTTTGCCTCAGCGCCGTGGCTCAAGGCGCCCTCGGCATCGAGGCGCGGGACGACGGCGCGATGGCGGAGCTGTTGGTGTTTATTCACGATGCCAAAACTAATGCTGAAGTGCGCGCCGAGCGGATGTTGTTGGCGCGGCTCGGCGGCGGCTGTCACGTGCCGATTGGCGCCAGGGCGCGGGTGCATGGCGACGGGCTCAAGATGATCGCCATTGTCGCCGATCCTAATGGCAAAGCGCTTTGCCGTGGTGAAATCAGCGGCAAGACGAGCGACGCCGTGGAACTGGGCCGCCACTTGGCCGAGCAGTTGATTGACGCCGGCGCGGATAAGATTCTCGGCCTAACTTAAGTCGATGGTAGCTCAGCCTCTCGCCGGTAGGAAAATCGTCGTCACCCGGGCGCGCAAGCAAGCCGGGAGTTTGGCCCAGCGCATTGAAGCGCTGGGCGGCGAAGTTGTCGAGCTGCCGACGATTGAAATTCAACTGCCCGAGGATTTTACCGCGTTCGACGCGGCGCTGGCGCGCATTGAAAAATTCGACTGGATGCTCTTCACCAGCGTCAACAGTATCGAGCCTTTTCTCGCGCGGCTCACGCAAGTCGGAAAAACTTTGCTGGATTTACAAAATATAAAAATCGCCGCGGTGGGCTCGGCGACCGCGGAGCGATTGAACGATGCCGGGATATCGCTCGCGTTGGTACCGGAACGTTACCAAGCTGAAGGGCTGCTCGAAGCGCTGGACGCCGCGAGCATGAGCGGTAAGCGTGTGTTGATTCCCCAGGCGGCGCGGGCGCGGGAGATTTTGCCGGAGACTTTGCGTTCTTGGGGCGCCGAGGTTGAAATCATCGAAGCTTATCGAACGGTGGCGCCGGTTTATGATCACAGCGCGGTCAAGGAGCGCTTAAGTCGCGGCGAGATCGATATCGTCACGTTTACCAGTTCGAGCACGGTCGGTAATTTCGTCCAACTGTTTGGCGGTGAACCGTTGGCATCGGTGGTCGGTAACGCTGTCATCGCCAGCATCGGACCGATCACGGCAAAAACCGTCGAAGAGTTGGGCGGGCAAGTTGCGATTCTCTCACGTCAGTCGACCGTCGATGGCTTGCTCGAAGCGCTGATCGATTACTGCGCGAGCGCGCGGAAAAATAACTAGCTTGGGAGAACGCCATGGACTTTCCTCGATACCGGCCAAGAAGATTGCGGCGCAACGAAAAGATTCGCGCCATGGTGCGCGAGACCAGCTTGGCGCCGAAGAATTTGATTTATCCGCTGTTCATCGGGCCGGGGAAAGACAAAGTCCAACCGGTTTCATCGATGCCCGGCGTGGCGCAGTTGTCGGTGGATCGTGCGGTTGACGAATGTGTCGAAGCCAGCGGCCTGGCCATTCCCGCGGTGATCTTGTTCGGTCTCCCCGAAACTAAAGATGCCATCGGCAGCGACGCTTACAATGACGGCGGCATCGTCCAGCAGGCGATCCGCGCGATTAAAGACAAGCTGCCTGACATGTTGGTAATCACCGATGTCTGCTTATGCGAATACACGGATCACGGCCACTGCGGCGTGATCAAGAATGGCGATGTCGACAACGACGGCACTTTGGAGTTGCTGGTGAAAGAGTCCTTGTCCCATGCCCGCGCCGGCGCCGATATCGTCGCGCCTTCGGACATGATGGACGGCCGGGTCGGCGCGATTCGCAGCGCACTCGACCACGACGGCTTTAGCCAGACGGCGATCATGGCCTACGCGGCGAAATACGCTTCGGGTTTTTACGGACCGTTTCGCGAAGCTGCTGAGTCAACGCCGCAGTTCGGCGACCGCCGTTCTTACCAAATGGACCCGGCCAACTCGGACGAAGCGCTGCGCGAAGTCGAGATGGACATCCGCGAAGGCGCCGATATCGTCATGGTCAAACCGGCGATGGCCTACTTGGATGTGGTTTACCGGGTTAAACAGAAGTTCGGCTATCCGGTGGCGGCCTACAACGTCAGCGGCGAATATTCGATGATCAAAGCGGCGGGACAAAACGGCTGGATCGACGAGGAGCGGATCATGATGGAAGTGCTCTATGCGATCCGGCGCGCCGGCGCGGATATGATTCTGACCTACTTCGCCAAAGACGCGGCGCGACTGATGGCAAAGGGCTAGGGATAATATTTCACCACGAAGGACACGAAGATCACGAAGTTCGGAATAATAATTTTCCGAAACCTTCGTGTCCTTCGTGCCTTCGTGGTGAAAGCGAATTTTCTTGTTGCAGGCCTAAATCAAATTCCACAGGTCCTTGATCTTCCTTAGCAGCGTGCGTTCGCATTCGGCTTCCCGGCCGTCGGCGTGGACTTGGGTTTGGGACAGGCGGAAGATCAGCACGCGGTTGCCTTTGGCGAGGCGGAAGATAAACGTGCGCGAGTCGTCTTCGAACTCGACTTGGGTTTCAACCGCGGGATCGGCGCGGGTGGCGATTTTCTGAGCCCAAGCTTGAAGTATAGGAACCGCGGCGGCGCCGCGCTCGGTGCTCAACATGATTTACGATCGGCGGTCAACTATTTTTTATACAGTCCGTCGATGAAGCCGCTTTGGTCGAGTTCGCGGATAAAACTGAAGTCGACGAACTGCTCGGGCTTGACCGCTTTGGCGCGCGGGTCTCTTTCGGCGAGATCGTCGATGACGGTTTTGAGGCCTTCGAGACTGGGATATTGTTTCTTCGGATAGAGGGTTTCGTGCATGACGTTGTCGCGGCTGCGGTCGAGAATGTCCCGATCGAGGCCGCTGCCCATGTATTTTCCCAGCGCGCGGATGGTCGCTTCCTTGTCGGTCCACATTCGATGCACGGCTTCGACGTGGGCGCGCACGTAGCGCCGCACCACGTCGTTATGTTCGCGAATGAATTTCTTGGTAGTAGCCGCGCCGGTATGTTGAAACACCAGACCCATTTGAGCGACATCGGCGAGCACCGCCATGCCGCGCTTCTCGGCGATGAAACTCGACGGCGGGTTGATCACCGCGGCGGTGACTCTGCCGGTCTGTAACGCGCCCAAGCGTTCCGGGCCGCTGCCGACTTGTATCAGAGTTACGTCTTTGCCAACGGTCAAGCCGACTTTTTTCAAGGCAAAACGAGCGATGGAATCGGTGGCGGAGCCGAACCGGCTGATCGCTAGAGTTCCGCCCTTGAGTTGCTCGATATTTTTGACTCCCGGTTTACCCATCAAGACATAATTGAGCGAGATGATGCCGGCCGCAACGAACACCGCGTCGGAGCCGCCGAGTGTGCTGCTGACCAGACCAGGGCCGGAAACTTGCGTGATCGGAACGTCGCCGGAGACTAATGCAAGAATCGCCGTGGAACCGCCGGTAAAATAAATCAGCTGGACGTCGAGACCGTACTTGGCAAAGATCCCCGCGTCCTTGGCGACCCAGGCCGGTAGTTGGTCAGCGCTCACGGCGCTGTAGCCGACGTTGAGGCGCGTCATCTGCGCCGGAGTGTCTGCTACGAGCGATAGTTGGCTGAATAAAAATGTTAACGCGACGAAGGAAATGTTCTTGATTGCCATGGCGTCCACCTCGTTGGAACTAGTGAAAAAACTTTACAGCAGGGCAGGGCCAGAAACAAGAAAGCCCCTGCCGATGGCAGCGGCTTTCTCTTCTTATCATTTACTGAAGTTGCCTTGAACTTATTCGCCGTATTTCTCGGCGCGGAACTGTTTGTGGCAGGAGCCGCAAGTATCGCCGAGCGCTTTGAACTTCACACCGACCTCGGCCTCATTCCCAGCTTTGGCGGCGGCAGCGAGCTCGCCGGCTACTTTGCTTAAACTCTTGGCGGTCTTGCCGAAGTCTTCCGACTTCTCCCAGATCTCCGGTTTGGCTTTGGTTTTGCCGGTGGTGTTGCCTTTGGGGAAAGCCGCAACGATACCGTCAGCGGTGCCCATAATGTCCTTTGCCTTTACCTCTACAACCGCGTAATTTTTCTCTTCAACTGCGGCCTTAAGCGCTTTCGCTGTGGCGCTCTGGTTTTTCATCAAGTTCTGTCGTTTCTCGTTGACGTCCGCCTGGGCGAACACCTGCGTCGAAATCGCTAGAGTCATGAACCCGAATACCGCACCCGTTAAAATGTTCCGAACCATTTTATTCTATTCTCCTTTCAAATTTTCTAACCGTTAATTTTTAAACTATGATTGACAATCTTTCGTTGCCAGCAAATTTTTAATTCGCGTTATTTCACCGCAGGCAGTTGCGCGCGTATTTCTCCCGCTTTGTTTGCCGCGCTATGCACGTTGACATAGAGGTTGCCGGCCAAGTAGCTCGAGTATTGGGCATCGGTCAGTTTCGCTCCAGCGGCAGGAGACCACGAGTTATCGGCGGCTTTGGCTAGCGGTACGATGACCGGGCCATTGGCGCCTTTGGCCGCTTCGTGGATATGTGCCGCGGTGGCTTCTACGCCAGAGGTGGTGACCTTGCCAGTGACCGTTTTATCTGCGGCGATAACAAAGGTGGCGCTTCCAGTCGCTGAGGTCTTGACCGGAGGAACCTCTTGGTCGCCGGATAACGCTACTTTGATTTCCTTCTGGCCCATATCGCTTGTCATGGCGCAGCCGACCGCGATGAGCGCCAGCAAAGTTAGAATCACCGAAGGTGGGCATTTTTGAAATAGCTTGTTCATGTTTATCCCGTTCTAGTTTTCTGACGTAAATAAATTAGCTGCCTTGATTGACTTTTTTAACTGCGTTCAACAATTGTTCCGTGGTCAGCAAATCTTTTTCCGTATTGCTGGGGCGGATGTCGTAATATTTGATCACGCCTTCTTTGTCGACGATGATGTAGGACCTTTTGGCGGTACGGTTGGCTTCGTTCAAGACGCCGTAGGCTTGCATGGTTTTGTTTTCGCGGTCGCTGAGCAAAGGATAGGCGATCTTGGCGAAGTCGGTGAAGGCTTTCTGGGAGAAGGCGGCGTTGGCGCTGATACCGACCACTTCGGTGTTTTCCGCTTTGAAGGCTGGATAGTTGTCCGAACTGGACGCTTGAAGATCCGTGATTCAGGTGGGGTTGAAGTCGAGCACGTAAAAGTTGATCAGAACGTTTTTGCCTTTGAGGCTGCTGAGCTTCAATTTACCGCCGGTGGTGCTGTCGAGCTCGAAGTCGGGCGCTTTGTCGCCGACGCCGATGGCGCTCGCATTTGCGCTCAAGGCAAACACCATAGAACAAGCCAAAGCAATGCGCGTCAGTAACGTTTTCGCTATTCCCAATTTGTCCTCCGCTAATTTGACGAACGTGAAGTAAGATTATTCGAGAAAAATGTTGACGGAATATCGCTTAGAATGGCGGCACTGTCAATCCCTCTTTTGGGGAGTTGATTACGGTCCCAATCGGGTGGAATTAGTCGATTCCTTCGCGCACCGCCAGGACGGCGGCTTGGTACGGTTCTTGACGTCGAGTTTGCGAAACAACGACTTTAAATGGCCTTTGATCGTCTCGCGGGCGAGATTGACGATGTCGCTGATCTCTTCATTGCTCAGTCCTTTACTGACCAATCGCAGGACTTTGAGATCAAGGTCGGTCAAATCATATTTTTCGGCGAAACGGGTGATTTGATCAGGGCTTCGAAGCGGTTTGCCTTTGGCCTGAGGTTCCAACGCGATGTGCGCTAAGTAAGGCGAGGAGGGAATCTTGCCGGCGTAGGTTTGCTGGATGATCTTGATGAATTCAGTGCGATCGGTGTCTTTTAAGGAATCTCTGAACAAGTCATCTAGCAAGTCGTCTAATAACGAAGAGCAGAAAGACCGACAAGGTGAGGCGGGAGGAAAGAGCGTGGGGGAGCAGACAACGTTTGCGAGTTTGGCGTGGGCGAGAAAGAAAAAGCAGAGCAA
>SHYW01000160.1 GCA_009692615.1 Deltaproteobacteria bacterium
GGCCTCAACCACGGTGATCTCGCTGCGATATACTCGTTGAATTACGTCTAGTCGTTTCTCGTCTTTCATTGTCAGGGTTGTCATCCTTCCACCCTGACATAATTACGTTGCCGTTAACCCCTGACATAATCACTTTGCTACAACATGGCCCAAATCTCATGTTGACTTTCAGTTCAGCTTGCGGCAGCTAAAGAGAACATATGGCAAAAAAGAAATCGGCTAAGAAACCGCGAACCGTTAATCAGCAACTCACCTCCCTCGAAAAACTTGTTCGGAGTGGCTTTCGGCAAACGAATGGAAGGTTCCGGCAGGTAGATAAACGATTCGGCCAAATGGACAAAAGCTTTGGCCAAATAGACAAACGATTTGGTCAAATAGACAAACGATTCGGCCAAATAGATACAAGATTCCGGCAGGTCGGTAGGCAATTTGGGCTTGTCCACCTTGAATTTCGCGATCTCCGTAAGGAGATGAACGAGAGATTCGCGGTCATGGAGGATCGCATCGATCGGCTCGCAGCCCATGTCGATGGTTTCATGAAGCTTCATGAAACTATGGACTTTGAACTGCGGGTCATGAAAGAACAGATGAACCAGTTTGATGAGCGCTTGAAACGTATCGAAGTTGCTCAGGCGAGCTAGTTCCAATCCACGATACATGCCAAGAAACTATTGCCCCAATCTGACGGGGTGAATTTACGTTGTTGATCAATCTCAAGACCGCGAAGCAAGTTCGGAGGACCGACACGTAGGTCGGCCCCTACAATGGTCTGACAGGCGCCCTGGCAATTCAAAATCGGCACATGGGCGGATAAGGTGATTAGGTAAGCATGAGGCATGAGATGAGAAACAGAGTTCGGATAATTTTTTTGACGGCGTGTTTGATGAGCGCGAGCGAAGCCGCATTGCGCGCCGCTGAGCCGACCAAGGTTTTGATCGCCCATGGCGCGATCAGCAATAACGTCGAGCCGTTGTGGATTGCCAAGGAGCAAGGGATTTTTCGTAAGTACGGCATCGACGCGGAGCTGGTATTCATCATCGCCGGGCGGGCGATGCAGGCGATGTTGGCGGGGCAGGTTCCGGTTGGATTGGTCGGCGGCACGCATGTCGTGAATGCCAACACCGGCGGCAGCGATTTCTCGATGGTACTCGGTTTGGAAAACCGCCTCGACTATTATTTTCTCGCCAAGCCGACGATCAAGAGCGGCGAAGATTTGAAGGGCAAAAAAGTCGGCATCGGCACGCCCGCCGGTTCTGCGTCGTTGGCGGCCTACGTGTCGTTGGATTTTCTCGGCCTGGTGCCGCGCCGCGACAACATCGTCCTGCTTGGCGTCGGCGGCGTTCCCGAGCGCATGGCCGCGCTACGCGCCGGCACCGTCGACGCGACGACGCTGTCGCCTGAGATCGGCCAGCAGGTACTTGGCGAAGGTTATCGCGTGTTGGTCGATCTCGGCAAAGAAAACGTCCAGTTCCAATCTTCCGGCCTGGTTTTTTCCCGAACCTTCATCAAAAGCAATCTTCAGCTGGTTGAAAACATCACCAAGGCGACGGTGGAAGGCGTGGCCTACATTCACAAGCCGGCCAACAAAGAAGTAGTGCTCAAAAGCCTCGGCCGCAATTTGCGCTTGAGTAAGCCCGATCAGATGGAGAAGGCTTATCAAGGTTTGGTCGGCGGGCTGCCGAAAAAACCTTGCCCGTCGACTGAAGGCATGATCGCGGTGATCAAGCTGATGGCGCAACATGGGATCAACGCCAAAGCTTCGACGTTGAAAGCCGAAGAGCAGTTGGATCTGAGTTTCTGCAAAAGATTTGAAGACAGCGGGTTTTTCAAAAATTTGTATTGAAGACTGGAGTGCAGGGTTAGATGACATCGACGAGTAATGGCGCGCTCGCGCCCGACGAATTTATCGCGTCGATTTGGCTGGAGCGGCGTCGCTATGTGGCCGAAGGGCGCATTAAGCAGCCGCATCCGTGGCGCGTGGCGTTGAGCCAAGGTAAGGTGTCGCGCCATGCGTTAGTCGAGTACGTCAAGAATCGCTACTATTTTCTCGCCAACATCAACCGCAAAGACGCCCAGGTGATCGCCAACTGTCCGATCTCCGATGCGCGCCGCCAGCTGCTGCGCAAGTATATCGACGAGGAAGGCCAAGACGTGGCGGGCGGACAGCTCGGGCCGCACTACGATATGTGGCTGACGATCGCCGACGCGCTGGGCATTTCCCGTGCGGTGATGCAGAGCTTCGACGAAGTGCTGCCGGTGTATCGCTACACGGTGGACGCGGTATTCAACTTCGCCAAGCATCAGACTTGGTTGGAAGGCGTGGCCGCGACCTACGCGACTGAAGGGCGCATGTGGAAACGCTACACGCCCAAGGCGGAGCACAAAGAGGAAGGCTTGTTGGGCGAAGGCGAAGCGTGGACGCGCCATTACGGTTTGCCCAAAGAGGCGCTGCTATTTTTCCATGTCCACAGCGACGCCAACGACGAACATGGCGATATCAACGAAGCGATCTTGAAAAAATATTGCGTGACCGCAGAACAGCAGCAAAAAGCTCTCGCCGCGGCGCGTTTTCGCTGGGAGAATCAGGAAACGCGCAGCGATATTATTTATAAATATTATGTGGCGGGTGAAGGTGCGTAATTCTTGAACGGGGGCTTTCTGTCCCATCTATCATTCCCGCGCAGGCGGGAATCCAGCCTTTTCTCGAATGGCAAAGCCGTTCTTTGTCTATATTGCCGCGAGCAAAAAAAATGGCACCTTGTATGTCGGTGTGACTTCCGACGTGCCTGGAAGGGCCTGGCAGCACAAGAACATAGTCGTTGACGGATTCACGGCGAAGTATGATGTCAATTTGTTAGTGTACTTCGAACCGCATGAACAGGCGGAGAGTGCTATTCTTCGGGAGCGGCAAATTAAAAAATGGCGGCGGGCTTGGAAGATTCGGTTGATTGAGGAAGGCAATCCAGAATGGCGAGACTTATACGGCGATATTGTGTGAGGGGATGGATTACCGCCTGCGCGGGAATGACGGACTGTGGCATTGGCGCTCAGCGAAATCGCAGCACGTTGCGGGATCGTTTGGTTGCGAATGTAGTTCGATTGACGCTCTTGTGTGCGTTGATTTGTGCCAGCAACATCTCCGCCCAACAACTCGAAACTCTCAACGTCTCCTACGCTTCGGTTACCGGCAGCCGCATACCGTTGTGGATCGCCAAGGATGTCGGGTTGTTTGAGAAGTACGGCCTCAACGTCAATCTCGTCATCATCGCTGCCGGAAATGCGGCGATCGGCGCCTTGGCCAATGGCGACGTGGAAATTCTCGGCGCGCCGGGATCGACGACCATGGTTTCCGCGGCGAAGGGATTGCCATTCGCCATCGTCGGCACCTTCGGGCCATCGGCGTGGAAGCTGGCGACCCATCCGTCGATTACAACGGTCGAACAGTTGCGCGGCAAAACCGTCGGCATCAGCCGGCCGGGGACGACAATCGATTTCGCCACCAGGCGCGCCTTGCAAACGCTGGGTTTTACGCCGGGCAAAGATGTGAACATTCTGGCCACCGGTTTGGCCGAATCGAACAAACGCATCATGGTCATGCTGCAAGGCAAGATGGATGCGACGCTGGTGAGTCCGGACAATCTCTATGAGGCGGAGATCAAAGGTTGGAAGCTTTCCATTGTCGCCGATCTGAAAGAGCTAGGCATCGTCACCAGCGCCAGCGATCTTTCGGCCAAGCGCGACTTTCTCAAGAATCAACGCCAGAAGGCGCGCGCCTTCATGATGGCCTACGTCGAAGGGATCTGGTACGGCAAAGCGAACAAGAACGCCGCGCTGGCGAGCTTTCGCAAACATATGCGCGAGAGCGATCCGCGCCGTGTCGAAGCGCTGCACAAAAATTACGTCGTCGACTATCTGCCGGCGCGGCCGTTTCCGATGGAAGAGGCGATTCAAGCCGATATCGAAAACCTGACGCCCACCGTGCCCGAGTTTCGCGGCAAGAAAGTCGCTGACTTCGTCGACAAGAGTATTCTCACCGACTTGGAACGCGAAGGTTTTTTTACGCAACTGGCGAACCGCTACGGTAAGCAGTTGTAGGGGCGACCCTGTGTGGTCGCCCGTCCCACAGGGCAGACACGCGGGTCTGGGCGGACACATAGGTCCGCCCCTACAATCCGCCGTCGTGTTGACCTGCTCGGAGCGATCATATATTCCATTCAAATTGTCTAACGAAAAGAGGAGCGAGTTATCGTATGCCGTATTTTGATTTACATCAGCATATAAAAAATCTCGAAGAGCATGGACTGCTCAGGCGCATCACGCGCTTGATCAATAAAGACACGGAGCTGCATCCATTGGTGCGCTGGCAGTACCGCGGCCTGCAGGAAGAAGATCGCCGCGCCTGGCTGTTTGAGAATGTTACCGACGCGAAAGGCACGCGTTACACGATGCCCGTGGTGGTCGGCGCGCTGGCGGGAAAGCCGGAGATTTATTATCTCGGCATGGGCTGCAATAGCGCCGAAGCGATGGACGCGATGTGGAAAAAAGCTTTGGCCGAACCGATCAATCCGATCACGGTCACCAACGCGAAGTGCCAGGAAGTCGTCATTCAAGGCGAGGAGCTAGACAAAGAGGGCAATGGTTTAGACCGTTTCCCCGTGCCGATTTCCACGCCGGGATTCGACAACGGTCCGTACACCACCTGCTCGCACTGGATCACTGCCGATCTCGACACCGGGATTCAAAACATCGGCAACTACCGCGGCGAGATCAAAGCCGGCAAGCGCGTCGGCGTGTTTCCCTCGGGACTAGGTCAAGATATTTATCTGCACTGGCAGAAGGCGGTCGAGAAGGGCGTGCATCTTCCCGCCGCATTAGTCATCGGCGCGCCGCCGATCGTTTCTTATGTCTCGGTGCAAAAGATTCCCTACGGCGTTGACGAAATGGGCGTGGCCGGCGGCTTGGCCGGCGAGCCGATCCCGATGGTGAAGTGCAAGACCAATAACATCATGGTACCGGCGGACGCGGAGATCGTTATCGAAGGCATGTTGAACACTGAATTCATCGAACCCGAGGGACCCTTCGGCGAGTCGCACGGCTACATGCATCCGCGGCAGTTGAATCCGTTCATGGACGTGACCGCCATCACCTATCGCAAAGATGCGATTTACACTTCGTGGCTCAGTCAATTGACCCCCAGCGAGTCGTCGGTCATTCGCAAGATCGGCTACGACCGCTTGATGCTGGTGCATCTGCGCGACGAATGCCGCATTACTTCAGTCTTGCGGGTCGAGATGCACGAGCCGCTGACCAACACCTACAAGCTGGTCATCATCCAAATGAAGAAGCCCAATGAAGCTGAAGTCTGGCGCGCGCTCCACGCCGCATGTTCGTTTCATCCCGGCGTCGGCAAGATCGTCGTCGCCGTCGATGAAGACATCGATCCGTCCAATGAAGCGGCAGTCTTTTGGGCGATGTGTTATCGCATGAAGCCGCACAAGGATGTTCACATCGTGCCAGGCATGGAAAAGGGCCATGCTCCACCGTTTCTCTTCGAGCATGAAACCAAAGGCACCGACGTGGTTTCGTATCACTTGCCTGCCGACGAGTCGGCGATGCTGTGCAACGCGATCTTGAAAGAACCCTTTCCGCCGGTGTCCTTGCCCAAGCGCGAGTTTATGGAGAATGCGCGCAAGATCTGGGAGGAGTTGGAGTTGCCCAAGCTGCGTCCGCAAGCGCCGTGGTTCGGTTATTCGCTCGGCCAATGGAGCGATGAGCTCGACAAGGAAGCGCAGCTCGCGGTCGAAGGCCGCCACTTTGAAACCGGCGAGAAGTTGAAAAAGTTGCGGGTCAAAGTTCGCTAGGATAGTTGTTATTCATTAATAAAAACCCGCCGCGGCGTGCAAGTGCCCGGCGGGATTTTTTTGTTTCGGATTCGGATTCGGATTCGGATTCGGATTCGGATTCGGATTCGGATTCGGATTCGGATTCGGATTCGGATGATTAACCGCAAAGAACGCAGAGTACGCAAAGTTAAAATTCGAAACTAAAATCATAGCTTCACTCACCGCATTTCGCCTCCGAACTTTGCGTTCCCTGCGTTCTTTGCGGTTAAATAAATCTTAAGACCGATAGCGCCAGAGCTGCGGGATGGCGAGGCAGATGGCGAGGATCATCACGAAGCAGAGCGCGCTGCAGATGAGCAGCGCGTTGGGCGCGCCGACCTGTTGGGCGGCGAAGCCGGCGAAGACGGCGCCGAGACCGTTGGTCGCTTGGGCGAAGGCGGTGATCAAACTCGACGCGCGGCCCAGCATTCCATCGGGCGCGAGCATTTGCACGACTGTGCGGCGGATCGCCACGCTCACCGAATCGGTGAAGCCGAGTAAGAAAGTGGCGCCCACCGCCAGCCAAAATGAATTCGATATTCCCAACAACGCTAGGCATCCAGCGAAGACGATCGCGGCGAGTACCACTAGTACGCCCATACGTCTGACGTTGCCGATCATCAACAAGATAATCGAGCCGATGATCGCGCCGGCCGACGGCGCGCCGTAGAGCATGCCCAATCCCGAGGCGCCGGTTTTGAAAACGTCGGCGGCGAAGATCGGCAGGATCGGTTTGTAAAACCCCACCAGGGTGACGCCGAAGTCGAGCAGGAACAGCGACAAGATAATTCGTTGAATCCAGATAAACTCAATGCCTTCGAAAATGCTTTTGAGATTGACCCGGCGCCGTTCGCCCTCAGGGACGCCGGAAGTGCGCATGGCGAAGATCGCGATGCCGGAGGGGATTAACATGACGATGGTCAAGAAATAGGTGAAGACCAGTCCGCTGTGATCGATCAGCACGCCGCCCAGCGCCGGGCCCAAGAGAAAACTGGTTTGAATGATGATGGTATTGAGCGTCACCGCGTTCATCATGTAGGACGGCGGCACCAAGCGCGGTATCAACGCCGAGCGCGCCGGCCAATTGAACACTTCCACCAGCGCACCCATAAATCCCAGAGTGAAAATATGCCAGACCTGGATCTTGCCGGTCATGGTCAAGAAGCCGAGCAGCAGACTCGGAATCAGCTGAATGCCGACGGTGACGACCAAAAGCTTTTTGCGATCGAAGGCGTCCGCCACGGCGCCGGCGAACAGACCGAAGATGACGAAGGGAAAGGCTTGAAAGAAACCGGTGAGGCCCAACTGCAATGCCGAGCCGGAAATTTCATAGACCTGGTAGAGCCCGGCAACGTTGCGCACTTGAATGGCTACGGCGTTACAAACGCTGGCAATCCACATCAAGCGGTAGTCGCGGATCGTCAGCGATGCCCAGGGACGCAGGGGCGCGGCCTCTGCCCTGGAAGTTATTTCTTCTGAATTAGCCAAGACGGGATCGATGAAATTGGAAAGCTAGGACAGCTATAGCGCGGCGCGAATCGAATTGCGAAGAGTGGTCGCGGCGGCGAAGACTGGCATCGCCGCCGCGACTTGATAGCGACCTAACCGACGGCGGCTTGGTGTTTATCTTCCAAGACGCCTTGATGCGCGGCTTGAGCGAGCACGGCTTCGATGGTTTTGATCAATTCGCGCGCCGCATCGACGCTCAGTTCGACAGCGACCCGAGCGCCAGGGCCCTTCGATTCGTCGACGAAATCGATGTTGAGCGCGTGTTCGAGCGGCATACCGTAGGGATGATCGTAGGAGACATTGGCCTCTTTAAGATCGATCCACTCTTGACCTTGTTTGCCGCGGCCGTAGATCTTTGCTTGATGAGTTATGCTGGTGCACATGATGGATCCTCCGCTGCCTACTTCAAGTTTTTCTCGCAGAAGGCCAAAACCTTTTTCCAACCATCGACCGCTTGTTCTTGGCGATAAGCCGGGCGATCGTAGTAGAAAAATCCATGGCCGGCGCCGTCGTAGCGATGGAATTCAATGTTCTTGCCATGTTTTTTCAGCTCGGCTTCATGTTGGTTGACCTGATCGGGCGAAGGCGATTTGTCGTCGTTGCCGAAAATGCCGATCATCGGGCAGGGCAGATCTTTGGTGTAGTCGATGGGCGCTACCGGTTTTTTCGGGTTCAGCTCTTCCGCCTTCATGACCACGCCGCCGCCCCAGCATTCGACCAGAGCGTTGTAGTTTTTGCTCTTACAGGCGGCGAGAAAGCCATGGCGGCCGCCGGAGCAGGTGCCGAAGACGCCGATTTTACCGCTGACGTAGGGCAGCGAGCGCAGCAATTGGTTGGCGCCGTCGAGATCGCCGACCACCTGATCGTCAGGGATACCGCCGGCAGCGCGGACCTTGGCGCCGACATCTTCCGCCGTGCCGTGGCCATCGCGGAAATAGAGATTGGGTGAGATCGCGACGTAGCCGTGATGGGCGAAACGGCGCGTGCATTCACGGTACCATTCGTCCCAGCCGGGCGCGTGGTGGATCACCACCATGCCGGGGAATGGACCTGCGCCCAAGGGACGGGCAACATAGGCATTGATCGAGTCGCCATTGTGGCCCTTCATGGCCACGGTTTCGGCGATCATGCCTTCATATTGGTTAGTTTGATACATGACTTTCTCCTCCTTCAAGGAAAGTTAATTTTGTTTACTGTGGTCTTAGTACGAAAGCCGCGCTGGAAGCAACAAGTTTGGCGAGAAAACCGGCAGCGAAATTGGCGCTAATCTAGTCTAAATTAAGGCCAAAATTTGGACTATCGTGGCAACGTCAATATGTCATGTTAACAGCAACGCGATTATGTCAGGGTAGTGCGTTGGGTTGAGGTCGTAAGTTAGAAACCTGGCCATAGCGGAACCCCACCTTGTTGGAGTTGGTTCGATATAGGCCAAGTGTGTGCGTCGTTTT
>SHYW01000161.1 GCA_009692615.1 Deltaproteobacteria bacterium
ACGCACACACTTGGCCTATATCGAACCAACTCCAACAAGGTGGGGTTCCGCTATGGCCAGGTTTCTAACTTACGACCTCAACCCAACGCACTACCCTGACATAATCGCGTTGCTGTTAACATGACATATTGACGTTGCCACGACAATCAACGCGATTTTCACTTGAAAAGAACCGAGCGCTATGTTAGCAAGAACGAAGTTTTATACGCCTATCCAAATAAAAAGTTAAGGATGGTTGAGTTAGATGCTCCAGTGGTTGCCGGAAGATGTGTCGACGTTTGGGCGCGAGATCGACTCCCTATTCTATCTGATCTATTACATCACCGCGGCGGCGTTTATTTTGGTGACGGTACTGATGGTGCTGTTTCTGATCATCTACCGCGATACCGGCGATCGCCGGGCGACTTATAGCCACGGTAGCACGACGCTGGAAATTATTTGGACGGTGATTCCGGCGGCGATCTTCATTGCGCTGTCGTTCATGAGTGTGGATACTTGGGCCAAGGTTAAGCGCCACGCGCCGGAGAGCGATTTCGAAATCGCCGTGATGGCCAAGCAGTTCAACTGGGAAGTTTCCTACGCCGGCGCCGACGCCAAGCTCGGCACCGACGACGATGTCAAGTTCGATAACGACATCCATGTGCCGGTGAACAAGCCGATCCGCGTTCAACTCTCCGCCAAAGACGTCATTCACAGTTTCTTTCTGCCCAACTTGCGGCTCAAGCAAGACGCCGTGCCGGGCCGGACGATTCTCGTCTGGTTCGAGGCCACCAAGCCCGGCAAGTACGAGCTGCCCTGCGCCGAGTTGTGCGGTTTCGGCCATTCGGGCATGAAGGGCTGGCTCTACGTCCATTCGGTGGATGACTACAAGAAGTGGGCGGAAGAAAATCTGGCGCCCAAGCCGCAGTGACCCCTCAGGTTATTTTTTCTGATTCGATCGAGCGCGATTACGGAGGATTTGTAGGATGAGCGATACAGCAGCCGCGCATGGAGCGCATGGCCACCCACAGCTCAGTTTCATACGTACGTATATTTTTTCTCTCGATCATAAAATGATCGGCCGGCAGTTTTTGTTTCAAGGTTTCTTCATGCTGCTGATCGGCGGGTTATTGGCGATGCTGGTGCGCTGGCAGCTGGCCTGGCCCGAAACCGCGGTGCCCGGTCTCGGCTTCATTTCCGAACCCTACATTTATCCTGGCCCCAACGGTGGCGGCATCATTCCGCCGCAGACCTACAACGCGCTGTTCACCATGCACGCGACCATCATGATTTTCTTCGTGGTAATGCCGATCATGGTCGGGACGTTCGGCAACTTTCTCATTCCATTGATGATCGGCGCCGGCGATATGGCATTCCCCAAGCTCAACATGTTGTCGTTTTGGGTCGCCTTCGTTTCCAGCATCGTGTTGCTGGCGAGCTTTTTCGTTTCCGGCGGACCGGCGGCGGGCGGTTGGACCAGTTATGCGACGCTGTCGGCGCGGGCGCAGTATACCGGCGTCGATTTGGGGCAGGATCTGTGGATCATTGCTTTGATGATCAACGGCGTCTCGTCGCTGATGGGCGCGATCAACTATATTACCACGATCATCAATATGCGGGCCCCCGGCATGCATTACTTCCGCATGCCGTTGACCGTCTGGTCGCTGTTCATTACCGCGATTCTCTTGCTCTTGGCTATTCCGGTTTTGACCGCGGCGTTGGCGATGTTGCTCTTCGATCGCATGGTGGGCACGAGCTTCTTCATGCCCGAGGGCGGCGGGCAGCCGCTGCTCTGGCAGCATATGTTCTGGTTCTTCGGTCATCCCGAGGTTTACATTTTAGTTTTGCCGGCCATGGGCGTGACCTCCGATTTGCTATCGACCTTTTCGCGCAAGCCCGTGTTCGGCTACCACGCCATGGCTTTTTCGATGATTGCCATCGCCTTTCTCTCCTGGATCGTCTGGGGCCATCATATGTTTATGAGCGGCATGAACCCGCTGCTTGGCACCGCTTTCATGATGACCACCATGGTGATCGCGATTCCCTCGGCGATCAAGACTTTCAATTGGCTCGGCACGCTCTGGGGCGGCACGATTCGCTTGACCGTGCCGATGCTGTTCGCTCTCGGCTTCGTTTCGAATTTCTTGATCGGCGGCTTGAGCGGGATCTTCATGGCGTCGACGCCGGTGGATATTTTTATCCATGACACTTATTTCATCGTTGCCCATTTCCACTACGTCGTCGCGGGAATCATATTCGCCCTGTTCGCCGCGGTCTATTATTGGTTCCCCAAAATGTTCGGCCGCATGACCAACGAACCGCTAGGAAAGATTCATTTCGTCTTGACCTACATCTTTTTCAACGGCGCGTTTTTCCCGATGCATTTTCTCGGCGTCGCCGGCCATATGCGGCGCATTTACAACCCGATGCAGTACGAGTTCCTCCAACCCTTGCAGCATTGGAATGTCTTCATCACCACCAGCGCGCTGATTCTCGGCGCCTCGCAGATTTTCTTTTTGTTTAATTTCTTCTGGAGCCTGTTCGCCGGCAAGAAGGCCGAGCGCAATCCTTGGCAGGCGAATTCCTTGGAGTGGTCGGCGCCGACGCCGCCGCCGCATGGAAATTTTGAAATCACGCCGACGGTGTATCGCGGCCCTTACGAGTACAGCTCGCCGGAAGTGAAAGAAGATTGGTTGCCCCAGGACAAAGATCTTGGCACCAAAGCCGCGGCGCGGGCGCACTAGGAAGCAGGAGCCCGATGTTCGAAGCCAGAAGTCAGAAGGATGACGGGGTCGGCTTGGGCTCATCCTTAATGTCTCCCTGGCCGCATCGGCTGGCGGTGCTTCTCGCTGGCGCGACGTTTCCGTTACTTTTCATTGGCGGCTTGGTTACTAGTCTTGGCGCCGGCCTTGCCGTTCCCGACTGGCCGACCACCTTCGGCTACAACATGTTTCTCTATCCCTGGTCGAAAATGATCGGCGGGATCTTTTACGAGCATAGTCACCGATTAGTTGCCTCAACAGTCGGCTTGTTGACCATCGCGCTTACGCTGTCTTTTTGGTTTCAAGAAAAACGGCAGTGGCTGCGTTGGCTCGGAGTCGTGGCGTTAGCGCTGGTCATCCTTCAAGGCGTGCTTGGCGGTTTGCGCGTGGTGTTGGTCCAACAAACCTTGGCGATGATTCACGCCTGCCTCGCGCAAGCTTTCTTCGCGCTGACGGTGAGCTTGGCATTATTTACTTCCGCCGAATGGCGCACTGCGCCGGGCCGGGCGATCGGCGACGGTGGCCGGCTCAAACGGCTCGCTATGATCACCACCGGCTTGATCTATCTGCAAATTATTTTTGGCGCGCTCCTGCGCCACAGCGGCACGCGCCTGGATGCTCATTTAATATTGGCTGCGTTGGTGGCGATTCATGTTGCGCTACTCTTGCTCCGGCTCTCTCGATCGCATCGAGATCGCCCCGGGTTGCTCCGCCCCGGCTATATTTTGGCGGCGCTGTTGCTCGTGCAACTCTTGCTTGGTGGGCTTTCTTATCTGACAAAATTCACCGCCATGCTGCCGGGTCTTAACGGTGCGGTGGTTCTATTGACGACCACCCATTTGATCACCGGTGCGCTGATGTTGGCGGCGAGCTTGATCGTTGCACTGCGCACTAGCCGTTCGTCGATTGCCACTGAGTCGGCGGAACTTGCAGCGCTGACGGAGCAATATTCGTTATGAGTTCCAACGCCGGCACTTTGATCTTTAACAGCGCCGCCGCGCTGCGCCGCGCCGCCGATTATTTAGAGCTCGCTAAGCCGCGCGTGGTTTTGATGGTTTTGATCACCGCGTATGTCGGCTTCTATCTCGGCTCGGCGGAAGTGCCGAATTACTTACGCCTGCTGCAAATGCTCTTCGGCACGGCGCTCACCGCCGGCGGCACGCTGGCGCTCAATCAATATCTCGAAAGAGACACCGACGCGCTGATGGATCGTACCCGGCGCCGGCCGCTGCCCGACGGCAGGGTACAGCCGCGCGAGGCGCTGTGGTTCGGCGTTGCCCTCGTGATTGCCGGCTTAAGCTATTTGTTACTCGCGGTGAACCTCCTGACCATGCTCGTGACCGCTTTTATCACCGTCAGCTATCTGGCGCTTTACACGCCGATGAAACCGCGCAGTTCTCTGTGCATGCTGATCGGCGCCGTGCCGGGTGCTTTGCCGCCGGTGATCGGTTGGGCGGCGGCACGCGGCTCCCTCGACATCGTCGCTTGGGTGCTGTTCGCGATTTTGTTTCTCTGGCAGGTGCCGCACACGCTGGCGATCGCCCGGCTCTATTGCGCCGACTACGCCAAGGCCGGCATTCAATTTCTCCCGGTCATCGAACCCGACGGCGCCAGCACTCATCGCCAGATTGTCAGCCATTCGGCGGCATTGTTAGCCGTGAGTTTGCTGCCGACGCTGCTCGGCGCGGCGGGGGCGGTTTATTTCATCGTCGCGTTTGTCCTCGGCGTGATCTTCTTGATCTACGGTATTCGCTTGGTGCTGCAATCGACCCTCAAGCGGGCGCGTCAGCTGCTTTACGCCTCGCTGATTTATCTCCCGGTGCTGTTGCTGGTCATGGCGTTGGATCGGGTGCGGCTGTGAATGTACAATCGACCATGGCTTTACAATCGAACGCGCCGCGCAGAAATTTACGTCTGGGATTGGCTCTCGGTTTGTTCACGTTGCTTTACCTCGCGGCGGTGATCGCCTTTTTGATAATTTACTGAGCCGATAGTTTTTCAATGGCCAAAGATTCCACCGCCATCGTTCTTGCCGAGTTCGAGCCGGCTGCCGCTATCGACGTTGCTAAACTCGGCGGCGGCGATCCACCGCCGGTGCGGCCGCGCGCGCCGCTGGCCGCCAATGCTTGGCTGGCGGTGTTGATGTTTCTCGGCGCCGAGGCGATGTTTTTCGCCGGCCTGATCGGCGCCTATTTAGTTTTTCGCATCGGCGCGCCGTTTTGGCCACCGCCGTTTCAACCGCGCTTGCCGGTGATTCTCACCGGCATGAATACTCTGATTCTCCTGAGCAGCGCCTGGACCATGAATCGCGCGCTACGCGCCGGGCAACAGAACCAGCAGGCGGCACTGATCCGTTATCTCGGCGTCACCGCGCTGTTGGGTTCGCTGTTTCTCGCCGTCCAGGGGTTCGAATGGCTCGAACTGATCCGTTTCGGCTTGACGGTTTCGAGCAGCGTTTACGGCGGGCTGTTTTATACCTTGATCGGGTTTCACGGCGCCCATGTGTTGGGCGCGCTGGTTTGGCTGGGAGTGGTTTTCATCTGGGCGCGCCAGGGGCGCTATTCGAAAGCGAATCATATCGGCTTGCAGACTTGCCGCATGTATTGGAACTTTGTCGTCGCGCTGTGGCCGATCCTCTATGGTTTGGTCTATCTCTATTAGTTTGGTTGACAGGAAAGAGTCCATACGTTAATTTCCAGCTACATTAGAAAATTTATGAAACTAAAATTGTTTTCGGCATTGGCCGCTGTTGCCGCTCTGGCCGATGCTCGGATCGTTCAGGCCTGCGCGGTGTGCATCACCGGCGCCAACGATCCGACCGCCGAAGCGTTCAACGCCAGCGTGTTGTTTCTCATGGCGACGCCGTATCTCGTGGTCGGCTCCATCGCCGGCGGGCTTTATTTTATCTATCGGCGCGCCTTGGCAAAGACTGCGCGGGATGAAGCGGCGGAAGCGGCATTGCAACTGACTTGGAATCAGGAGGCTAGCGAGCGATGAGTGAAGCGGTAGCGGTGCATGGAGGAGCGGAGCCGGCGGAGACTCCCTTAACTCCCGAGAACTGGGGTAAGCTCGGTATGTGGTTGTTCCTCGCCGGCGACGCCATGTCGTTCGGCGGGTTGATCGTCGGCTATGGCATACTGCGTTATTCGAGTAAAAGTTGGCCGGTGCCGTCGGCGGCGTTGGGCATCGACCTAACCGCGTTCATGACGTTCTTGCTTATCGTCAGCAGTGTCTGGATGGTTTTGTCTCTTGCGGCGCTTCAAGAAGGCGACAAGAAGAAGTTTAATAAATTTCTCGGCCTGACGATTTTGGGCGGCGCCATGTTTCTCGGTTGCCAGGCCTACGAATGGACGCACTTGCTGCACGAGCGTCTGCCGGAATTGAAATTATCTTTTACCAACGATCTGTTCGCGACGACGTTTTTTATTCTTACCGGATTTCACGGCATGCACGTCACCGGCGGCGTGATTTACAACACCTGCGTGCTCGCCGCGGTCAATCGCGGCCGCTATCAAGCCAAACATGTAGAGATCGCCGGATTGTACTGGCACTTCGTCGATTTAGTCTGGATATTGATCTTCACCTTCGTGTATCTGCTGTAGCACAACCAAAGGACTGGATATGTCATCGACCGCCCATCAAAATAACTATATTAAAATTTTCATCCTGCTTTCGGTGCTGACGATCATCGAGGTCGGCATCACCTTTTTGGGACTGCCCAAAATGCTGCTTGCCGGTTTGCTTGTCACCTTCGCGGTGTGGAAAGCGGCTTTAGTGGCGATGCACTTCATGCATTTGAAGTTCGAAAAGAAGACGTTGACGATCATCGCGATCATTCCCTTCGTCCTTTGCACGTTTTTGATCTTGATGCTGCTGCCCGACATCTATCCCCAGTGATTTCCGTCAGCCAACTTCCGACCCTCAACGCGGAGCTGAACAGTCTCAGCGCCGTTTTTCTTTGCGCCGGTTTTTTCTTCATCAAATCCGGTAAGCGTAAAGCGCACCGCGCCTGCATGCTGACGGCGTTTGTTTGCTCGATCCTGTTCCTAATTTCCTACCTGATCTACCACTACCAAGTCGGCTCCGTCGGTTTCAAAGGCCAAGGCTGGATTCGTCAGGTCTATTTCACCATTCTTATCACGCACACGATTCTCGCGGCGGCTGTGCCGCCGCTGGCACTGATCACGCTCGTGCGCGCGCTGAGAGAGAGATTCGACGCACACCGGCGCATCGCGCGCTGGGCGCTGCCGATCTGGCTTTATGTGTCGGTGACGGGGGTGGTGGTTTACTTCATGCTTTATGGCGTTTGGTAAGCAAGCTGAACGGCTGAGGCTCATAAGAGGTTAGCATCCCCCAGCAAACTCTGAGATAATCTCCCATCCGTTATGGGACAAGCACAACCAATCCCACCTTTCCGCGAAGATGGTTATCTGCCGGAGGGTGTCCACGTAAGTTCGGAAGCAGAGGTCATTTTTCGATTTGGTTCGGCTAATCGAACCCGTCGCCGATTGGCGCTGCGGTTGCGTCGATGGATTGAGTTGGGCCGGCAGGTGGGCGCCAAACGAATGCTTGTCGACGGTAGTTTCGCAACGGCGAGAGAATCTCCCTACGACGTTGATACGGTTATCCTATTACCGCTAGATTTTGCGTTACAGCTTGAACGAGAACATCAAGCCGCCGTGGAGCTTGAGGAAATGCTGGTGACGCGTCGACCGGAGGAATTATTCGCGGCCGAAGACGAGGACGATTGGGAAGAGTGGGTAAAAAGTTCTTTAGCCAAACTCGCGAAACTGACCAACGCCGAAAAGGATTAGTGGAGGTGCGAATATGATACACACTGCTCAGGAGTACCAGGCGGCGCAACAGGAGCTAAATCAGCTAGAGGAGAGACTTCGCCTCTTGCAGAAGAGCTATTCGCTTGGTGCGAAGGGGTTTACCAAAGCTGGAGTTCGAAAGATGATTGCCCGGTTGCATGAAGAGCTTGCACTGTACGAGGGCAGCGAAGAAGCGCATCTCTCCGACTGACCCCAATACCCCTTCTTCGTAAATATACGCTGACAAGCTTGAAGCGGCTTGCAGTTTCGCCCCCCGCTTTATTCGCCCGCCGGCTCCAGCCCGCCTTTGATCCAAACCGCGCGCGTGGCTTCGCGACCGAGATAGCGCGCGAGTGCGAGTGCCGGCTCGGGGGCGGCGTTGGTGAGCGGGACGGCCGCGTCATAGACTATGTAGACTTGCACCGCCGCAGGCACCGGACCGGCGAGCGCCACGCCCTTGGCTCGCGGGATCTCGCTGACGTTGTACAAGCCGATGTCGATTTCACCGGCTGCGATCAGCTCCTGTCCGCTCGGCGCGAGCCGCAGTTTAGACTTCACTATTTCGGCGATGCCAAGGTTGGCGAGGACCTTCTGCGCGTTGGGCCCGCTGAGTCCACCGGTCGCGGCATCGCTGAGCGTGAGCGAACGCGCGTCGGTGAGCGCCTTGCGCGTCGATTCCACCGTAGAAAGATCGAGGCGCACACCTTCGCGCACCGCGAGGCCAATGCCGACCCGCACGAGTGGGCGGCGCGTGCCGGGGCGCCACGATGCTTCGCGCGTGGCGGCGGCCTCGGTGGCCATGATTACCAGGTCGAATATTTCTTCCGCCTTGAGACGCTCGTTGACCGGGCCGGGCGAGCCGAAGGTGAAGTTCACCTGATGGCCGGTTTCTTTGTTGAACGCCGCGGCGAGTTCACGCGCGGGGATGTTGACGGCGTTGTAGGCGAGAACTTTTATTTCCGCCGCGCCCGCCGGAGCCGTCGCGAAAAACAGTGCCGCGAACAGCGCGGCGCGAATCGAATTACGCATGGATAATGTCTCCTCGGTTGTTAACGCTGATGAACTCGTCGGAGCTATTATCGAAAAGAGTGGAAATAGAAAATAGGTGGCGTACCCTTTCGATACGATCAAAACGAAAGGCTGCCTGTTGAAGCAGGCAGAGAAAGGATACGCCGATGAAAGAGAAACACATTGATAGAAATGAATCAAAGGAAAT
>SHYW01000162.1 GCA_009692615.1 Deltaproteobacteria bacterium
GCCAACCGAAGGAGAACCCAACACCAAAATCTAAATCGACGTGCCAGCTCAACAATAAACCCCAGGGGCTTCAAAGCCCTTTTCTCTTAACCTGACTGGTACACTATTGCGCCGCTATCTGGCACATTTTCTCTCCGCCATTGACACATGCTGCTGCAATAGGTTAACGGACTTTATAGGAATCTGTTGGAAAGGTAATTGGTGGAGCCGAAGGGAATCGAACCCTCGACCTCTTGAATGCCATTCAAGCGCTCTCCCAACTGAGCTACGGCCCCACGAGAAAAAAAGCGGAAGGATAAAGGCGAAACCCTAAATCTCTCTGGACGGATAATATCTAAGTTACTCAGCCAAAAGTCAATCTTTCGGCGTCAGCTAGAAGTTTTTGCCGCCTTCATTCTTCCGCCTTCGCACTTGCCTTCACCAGTTCGGCGGCGTGCTTGCGGGTTTGATCGGTGATCTTCACGCCGCCGAGCATGCGCGCCACTTCGGCGATGCGCGCTTTTTCTGACAGACGCTCGACGGTGGTGAAGGTGCGGCCCTTTTCAACTTCCTTGCTAACCACGAAATGGAAGTCTGCCAAAGCGGCGATCTGAGGTAAATGGGTTACGCTGATCACTTGATGGCGCGCCGCCACTTGTTTCAATTTTTTACCGACGATCTCGGCGACGCGCCCACCGACGCCGCTATCGACTTCATCGAATAATAACGTGGAAACCACGCCCGGCGATAGAACTAAAGACTTGAGCGCCAACATCAAGCGCGACAATTCGCCGCCCGAGGCGATTTTCGCCAGCGGCTTGGGCGGCTCGCCGGGATTGGGCGAAAAATAAAATTCCGCCTGATCCATGCCGCGCTCGCTGAGTTTTTTGCCGGCGATGAAAAACGGCGGCGCATCTTGCTTGTCGTCGTGCACTACGAAGCGGACGTCGAAAGTGGTTTCCGCCAGCCCCAAGCCGCGCGCCTCTTTTTCCATTTCGCGTTTGAGTTTTTTCGCCGCCCGTTGGCGTTCGAGGGAAAGCTTTTCGGCGCTGTCCCAAGCCAGCTGGCGCGCCCGGCTGAACGCTTTGTCCAAAGTCGCGATGTGCTCTTCGCCTTGGTCCAATGCCGTGAGCGCAAGTTGATTGTCATCAAGCATCCGCAAAATCTCTTCGACGCCGCCGTTGTATTTGCGTTTCAAACGTTGAATCTCGGCCAAGCGATCTTCCAATTGTTCGAGCGCGCGCGGATCGAAGTGCGCCTGGCCGGCGTAGCGGCGCAGTTGCGCGGCGGCTTCTTGGAGCTGCGCCAACGAGGAATTGATCAGCTCCAACGTCGGCTGCAAGTTCTGATCGATGGCCGCCAGCTCGCGCAGTTTACCGGAATACTTGCCGAGCCGGCTGACCAGCGCGGCGTCGCCTTCGTACAACAGTTCTTCGCCCTCGCGGCTGCCTTGGTGCAGTTTTTCGGCGTGGGCGAGAATGTTTTTGCCGGCGCGCAACTCTTCTTCCTCACCCGCCTTCAAGCGCGCCGCCGAGATCTCGTCGATCTGCGCTTCGAGCGTCGCTTTCTCTTTGCGCCGCTGTTCCAACGACTCGCGGCTTTGGCGCAGTTCGTTCCACGCCCGCGACAGCGCCGAGAAGTTTTCCGCCATCGTCTTGCCCGCCGAGTCCAAGCCGGCGTAAGCGTCGAGTAAAATCAAATGAGTTTCCGGCTGCAGCAAAGTGTGATGCTCATGCTGACCGTAGATATGCACCAGCGCGCCGCCGACATCGGCGAGGACGTTGAGCGGCGCGATGCTGCCGTTGAGATAAATGCGATTTTTCCCCGAGCGGTTGAGAATCCGTTTGATCACCAACTCGCCGTCGATTTCGAAGCCCGCCTCGGCGAGCTTCGCCGCCAGCGGCTCCGGCACGCTGTCGAACAATGCTTCCACCGTCGCTTCGTCTTCTTTGTGGCGGATGATATCCGAACTGCCGCGCTCACCGGCGACCAAACCCAGCGCATTGAGGATGATCGATTTACCCGCGCCGGTCTCTCCGGTGATGATATTCAACCCCGACCCGAGCTCGATCGCCACTTCCTCGATCACCGCGAAGTTTTTAATGCGCAGTTCACGCAGCATATGCTTGAATACTTACCTTCACTTTGGGAGCAGGGCGGGTCGCGACCCGCCCCTACGAAACAAATCTTTTTTGCGCCCTTTGCGCTTTTTGCGGTTAAATATCCGAATCCGAATTTTACCGCTCACCCCACTTGAGTTTCTCGCGCAAAATTTCGTAGTAGCTGCGCGACGGCAGCTTGATCAACGACACCGGCATGCCGTAATCGCGCGCTTCGACTTTATCGCCGTTGTGCAAGCGCACGCCCGTTTGGCCGTCCGGACTGAAGATCACCGTGTCGCCGAAGGAGCGCAAGGTGACGCGGATGGTCGCGTTGCTCGGCACGACGATCGGCCGGTTGGTCAGCGTGTGCGGACAGATCGGCGCCAGCACGATGGCGCCCAACGTCGGTTCGAGAATCGGCCCCGCGGCGGCGAGAGAATACGCCGTGGAGCCGGTCGGCGTCGAGATTATTAAACCGTCGGCGCGGTAGGTGCACAGATAGTCGGCGCCGACATAAGTTTCCAGATCGATGATCCGGCTGCGCGCGCCCTTGGCGATCACCGCGTCGTTGAGAATGCGAAACTTGCGCGAGCGGCCTTTCTTGTTGATCACTTTCACTTGCAAGGTCATGCGCGGTTCGACTTCGTAGTCGCCTTCGAGGGTTTTGCGCAGCACCGCTTCCAATTCATTGACCGCGACCTCGGTGATAAAACCCAAGCCGCCCAGGTTAACGCCGAGGATCGGCACTTCCGGACGCACCACCAGCGGCGCGATGTTGAGCAGCGTCCCGTCGCCGCCCAAGGAGATAATCAGGTCCGCCTCCAGCGCCATCTCTTTCTTGGTGCAAGAGCGCGCACCCGTGCGTACCAGACCGTTTTCGACGCAGACTTTTATGCCGCGCTTCTTAAGCCAGGGAATAAGCCAGCGGACCATCTTGGCGGCCTTGGGCTCGTGGTATTTGGCAACTAAGCCGACGGTGCGTATCATTGCGGCATTGACTCCAGCGCGAGATTATCACAGGAAGAAAAAAAATGTCCATGATCGGCAGGGGAAACGAGTTTGATTATCCCGATTGTGTGAAATTTCAGAACAAGAATATTCACCACAGAGATCACAGAGTTCACAGAGGCAGGAGCTAATCGATTTCTTTTTTTGCGCCCTGTGCGCTGCCGATCGCCCTGAGCTTCGTCGAAGGGTGCGGTCAATTCATCCGCATCAAACTACCATCTGGCGCAAGCGCGAGCTGAGATAATCGACGAACATGACCAAAGCGATCAACACCAAGACGATCGCCGCCGCTTCTTGATATTGGAAAGTGCGAAAGCTGGTGTTCATCAAGTAGCCGATGCCGCCGGCGCCGATCAAACCCAAGACCGAAGCGGCGCGGATGTTGGTTTCGAAACGGTACAGCGTAAACGAAATCAAATCGGGAAGAATCTGGGGCAGCACGGCGAATGACAGTATCTGCGAGTAGCCCGCGCCGGTGGCGCGCACCGCATCGACTACGCCTTCGTCGATGTTCTCGACTGACTCGGATAGAAGCTTGCCCAGCACCGTCGCCGTGTGAATCGCCAACGCCAGCGTGCCGGCGAAAGCGCCCAAACCCACCGCCGCGACGAACAGCAAACCGAGGGCGAGATCGGGGATCGTGCGCACCAGATTCAGTACCGTGCGCACGGCGTGGTAGACCAGCGGATGCGGCGAGGTGTTGCGCGCCGCGAGAAAGCCGAGCGGAAAAGCCGCGATCAACGCGAGAAAAGTTCCCGCCAGCGCCATCTGCACGGTTTCCAAAGTCGCGCCCATGACGGTTTGCGGAAACGTGTTGTCCCACCAACGCTGCCGCGCCCGCCCGGCGGCCTCGTTCACCGGCAGCGGAAAGACTAATTCGCGCAACGACAAGTTGTCAGGGAAATAATAATTCTTTGCCTCGGTGATCTTGGCGAAATCCGGCGGCAACATGCGCGCCAAGGTAGAAAAAATCTGCGGAATCCCCTCGATCAATTCGCCCGGCCTGAGCTTCGCCCCCTGAAACGACCAAGCGAGCAAAAGGAGACCGACGCCAAACGCAACAAAAAATTTCTTGCCCCGCCGCGGCCGCGTTGGCGCCTGGTTGAAGATATCTTGAGCGTCAGGGTTCATCGCTGGCTACCGTAAACGTAATTGGCGCGAGCCGAAAGGGCCGGTCGCGACCGTCGCCTACGCTGTGGAAAAATTTCTGCTGCTTGACCGCGAGCGTTTACCGTTTCGCTTTCGACAAAAACTCCGCTTCGTTGTATTCCTCGCCGGCGAGATTTTTTAGGCCGATCTTGTCGTACAGTTCGGCCAGGACAAAGTGCAGCGTCGGCTCGTCGTTGTCGGCGGCGATCGCTTCGCTCAGCACTTCGCGGGCGTCGTGAAACAGTTCCTTGGACATCAGTAAATTGGCTTTGAGCACGGCGAAGGTGGTTTTCGACGCGGCGCTGACACTGGACAATTCCGCTAAACGGTTTTTAACCTCGTCGGCATCCGCTGAGCGCAGCAGTTTGAAGGGCACGCGTGTCACGGCAAAACCTTTTTTCTCGATCACCCAACTGTACTCGACCTCGGGCTGCAAGCGCGGCGCCGAAGCGGGATAGGCGATCTTGGTGAGATTGATATTGTCGGCGCTCCAGATCACGCCCTGCGGTCCAAAAACTTTCACCGAGCCCGGCTGCTGATCCATGCCCATCCACTGAAACGTCGGCGCGTCGCTGGTCAGCTTGGTGTTGCGCGGCGACAGCAGAGTCGGCGCTTGCGGTTTGCCGCGCACCGACAGCGCGACATAGGTCGGCGGTTTTTTCTTGCCCAAGAGCAAGCCGGCGACTTCGCGGACTTTGGAGCCGGCGGCGCTGCCTTTGCTTTGCCCCGCTTTGATTTCAAAATTGGGATTTTTCTCGTCCACCGAGATCGTCCCCGAGCCGTCGGTAAAAAATACCACGGCCACCACGTCGCCCTTGGTCTGGATCACGTTGCCGGCATAGAGCGACTGCAACACCGCCGGTTTCGCCGGCGCGGCGCCGCTCGACGCGCGCAATTGAATATCGCCGCGGTTGAATTTCAACTCGGTGATCACCGCCAGCGCGTCTTGTGCATTAACTCGCGCGGCAAAGCCAAGAAGCGAAAACAGCGCCGCCAAGATTATCGATGAGCGTAAATTTTTCATTGCCAATCCCTCCTAAGATAGTTTAGCCGTACTGTTGAGAACCTCATAGACTTCCACCGTTTGCTCGCGACCTTTGACCGCCACCGCGCCGCAATTGCGCACGGTAAAATGGCCGTCGAGCAGCGCCACGGTTTCACGCGTCGCCAGGATCGCCGTGCCCAGTTCTTTGTTCAAGCCCTCGACCCGCGAACCGGTGTTGACCGTATCGCCGGTGACGTCGAATTTTTTGCGCTCGCCGGTGCCGACGATGCCGGCGATCACTTCGCCGGTGTGCAGGCCGATGCCGATGCGCAACGGCGCTAAATTATTTTCTGCCCAGCGACGATTGAGATCGTCGAGGCCGGCGAGAATTTCGATGGCGCTCTCGGCCGCCGCGCGGGGGTGATCGGGATTGGCCCTGGGTGCGCCGAACACCGCCAGCACCGCGTCGCCGATGAAATCGAAAATCGTCCCGTCGTGGCGCTCGATCACCTTGCCCATCATGGCGAACAGCTCGTTCATGCGCACCACCACTTGTTCCGGCGGCAGCCCCTCGCACATGGTCGTGAAGTTACGCACGTCGGTGAAAAACACCGTGACGATCTGCTTCTTGCCGACGAGCTGCTCGTCTTGCTCGACGATCTGTTTGGCGACCTCCATGCCGACATATTAGCCGAGAGATTTGCGCACATGGCGGCCTTCCAAATACTCCGCCCACAGCGCGCCCCAACGGATCGCCATCAGCGGCGTGACGAAGTCGACCCACAAACCGAGATAAGCGAACGCCAAATAACTCAGTGGCACAAGAATGAGCGGGATCGCCACTAGGGAAAGAACCGTCACCACGGTCGGGCTGAACAAGGTGATCAGCAAACTCGATACCAACGTGAAGAGCAGTAAAATTGCCAAGGCAAGAAATTGCCGCGCCGGCTCGATGCGCGAGCGGGTGAGAATCGTCCGGATCACGTTGGCGTGGATTTCCAAGCCGCTCAGCAAACCGTGCGGCGTCGGATAAAAATCGCGGCTCTCTTGAAAGCTCGCGCCGATCAGCACGATCTTGCCGCGAAACGGATTGTCGGCGGCCAATGGAACTTTGGCGGCGGCGAGCTGCGCCAAAGGTCCGCTCGGCAGCATGGCGAAGCTGCCCTGGCCGCCGGCGAAATTGATGCGCCAAGTCTCGTCGGCCTTGATCGCCAACATGGTATTATGAGCGCGCGCTTTACCATCGAGGCGACTCCACTCAGGTAAGCTCAACTTGATTTCACGGCGGTCCGTCAGCGCCGCATCGAACCTGGCCAGATCGTAACCCGCATAGCGCGCCGCCACGGCGAGAGCGAGAGAAGGGAAAATCTTGCCGTCGCCACCGCGTAGCGCCAGCGGCACTTGGCGAATGATCCCGTCGCTATCCACCGGCGCATTGGCAAATCCGGCGATCCCGGAAAGCCGTGCATCGAAGAACGGCGTGCGCCGAAATACGGTACCCTTGTCGTCCTCGCTGAGCGGGCGGACAAAGAATACCGGCACGACTTTGCTATTGCCACCATCCGCGACACTTTCAACGGTTGCCAACAAACGGCTATCCTCGGCGGGATCGGAAGCGACCTTGAACTCGACGTCGACACCGATCGCTTTCGCCCCGCCGCGGCCGGCAAGTTCGATGAGGCTGGCGATATAGCTGCGTGGCAGCGGTTGGCGTTCGCCAAGCTTTTCAAAAGCGTCGTCGTCGATCTGCACCAAAACGATCTCCGCCGACCGCTGCTGGCCGCGTAGCAGCATGAGAAAGTCCAACGCCTTCGCTTCGATCACGTCCAAGTAGCCCATGTAGGAAGCGATCGTCAGCAACAAGCTAACCACCACCCCAATCAGCAGGGATTTGTAAAAGCGCCGCTTGCGCCGTTTGAGCGTCGTCAGAATATTCATTTGCTGGCGGTGATTCTACTTCAAAGTTGCGGCAAAGCCATCTTGGAGTCAACCGATTTTCCGCTAGAAGTATTTACATCACTGCGGCTCTCCGCTCTGTAGTAGCCAATCTCCGTGCAAGATAGTGCCATGAGGTTTTGTCGAATCATCGCCAACCTTCTCCTACGGCTCCCCGGTCAAGCCGAACGCCGCCCAGAAAAACGGTTCGGGAAACTCTTTCATGGTCTTGAGCTGCGCTTGCCGCAGCGCCGCGGATTTCTTTTGGGTCTTCAATTGCAGGTAAAATTATTTCATCAACTCATAGCTGGCCCGATCGTTGACCTTCCATAAAGTCGTAATCACCGACGGCGTGCCGGCGTAAATAAACGCTCGGGTCAGTCCGACAATCTCGTCGCCGTTGCTGATTTTGCCCAGACCGGTTTCGCAAGCCGAGAGCACCACCAAGTCAGCCTTCAAGTTAAGCGAGAAAATTTCCTGCACTGTCAACTTGCCATCCTCGCTGCCGTCGCGCGCCAGCAACAAAGCTGAGCTGGTCGGATCTTCTTGGTTGAACTCGGCGTGAACCGCGAAATGGAGAATGTCGTTGGCCGGGCCCAGAGCAACGACTTTGGCCTTGGTCGCTTGCTCGCGCAGTAAGACCGAGCTCTTGGGATACACCGCGGCGATCTCTTTGGCTTCCCGTTCGGCAAAGCGCAGATTAAAAGCTTCGTCGCCCCTATCGGGATTGCCCAACGCCAACACCGTGTCGCGGCTGGATTTCTTTTTCTCCTTGGTAAACTGCATCAGACTGGCGCTCGACAAATACTCGATGGGATAGTCTTCGATCAAATAGCGCCCGCTCGGCGCGATCAATGCTTGAAACGGTAAGTAGTGCAGCACGTCGTGGGGTATAATCAATAATTCTTTGCCGCGGATTTTTTGCCGCACCGGCTCGATCAACAAACGATAAAGTTCCTGCGCGCTTTCTTTCAACCCGGCGCCCTGGCGCGTCGGTTCGGAAATTCTTTGCCGCAGCGCGCGAACTTTCAATATCAGATCGCGGCGCCGCAGCGGAATCGTCACATGCTCGGCGCGCTCTTTATCGATGATCCAAAGCACGATCTGTTCGGCAGCGACGAAATATTCGAGCAGCGTGGTCTCGCCGTCCAAGCTCGCCTGCACCTGCTTGAGCGTTAGCGGCTCGACGGTCATCAGCGAGGCTTGCTCTTTGTTTTCTTTCCTCACTCTGGCGAGCAACGCGCTATAGGCTTGTTGCGCAGCGCTCAGATCTTGCGCCAATTCTTCTTCGCCGCCCGCCGCTCCGTCGCTCTCTTCGTCGTCGTCCGGCGGCGCGCTCTGCGCTTCCAAGCCGGCGATGCGCGCTTGTAACGCGATTTCTTCATCACGCAATTTCTGATCCCGGGCGAGCACCACTTTGTTGCCGAGATGTTGTAGCAAAGTGATTATGTCAGGGGTTAACGGCAACGTAATTATGTCAGGGTGGAAGGATGACAACCCTGACAATGAAAGACGAGAAACGACTAGACGTAATTCAACAAGTATATCGCAGCGAGATCACCGTGGTTGAGGCCGCAC
>SHYW01000163.1 GCA_009692615.1 Deltaproteobacteria bacterium
ACGGCTGAGAGCTAAGGGCAAACTGTTCAAAGTTGCTCTGGTCGCTTGCATGCGCAAGCTCCTCACTATTCTCAATTCTATGATCAAGCATAAAACTCGCTGGTCTGATTCTTTTCTTCAGCCCACTTGATTTTCAAGACAGTTGCTACGGACGGAATCGAAATTATCTTCGGCGGCATTCGACCCTGACAGCTCATAACGACGAGGTTCTTTAGCCGGAAATCTCTTGTAGGGGCGTATTGCATACGCCCTCTTACAAAAAATACCCGCCCACCACGGCTTCCTTCCAACTTTTGATCACCGACGGCACGATGCCCGCAGGCAGATCTTTCTCCGCTTTCCAGAAACTGTGCACGCCGGCGCCGAAGCGGGTGATGGCGATTTTGGGGGCGGGCTTCATGGCACGGAAGCCGGGGAGGATCACTTCGTTGTAAACTTCCGGGCTGTGGTCACGGCTGTCTTTCGATATTTCGAAGAGAAACGGCGGGACCGGTTTTACGTTAGGTCCTGACATTTCCCGGGTATAGCCGACGAATTGGTTTACCAGCGCTTCGGTTTCGTCTTTGTTCATCTTCATTCTTGCCGCGCTGACGCGCGCGCCGTCGGCGAGGGAACCGGTGATTGCGTGGGTGACCAGATATTCCGCTTTGAATTGCGGGCGATTTTTTCCTCGCTGCCAGGCGTCGAGGACATCTTCCATGATCGCCGGCAGGCGCATCAGCGCGCTCGGTCCTTCCTGGCCGAGGGCTTCCGGTCCTTGATAGCGGGCGAGGTCGCGCCAGGTGCGAATGTAAAGTTCGTCGAAGGGGTCGCTGCGCGGCTTGCCTTGTTTTTCCGGCTTATCGTAGCCGGTGATCTTGCCGAGCTCGCCGCCCCAGACGTCGCGGCCAGAGCAAAGATAGCCGAACGGCGAATGTTCCGTGGCGCAGACGCCGGCCATGTTGGGGATGCGCTGGGATAACATGCAGATGAACGGGCCGCCGGTGGAATGGCCTTGACCGTAGATAGAAAATTCGCCGACGGGAAAATGGCGCGCGCAGGCTTCAATCATGCCGGCTTCGAATGCTGCGGGCCAAGCGGCCATGCGATACCAGAAAATCGTTTCCGGCTTGGCTTTGGCCAATGTCCGCGTGCCGTAGCGGTTGCGCTTGCTCGGATCTTTGACGACGGTGTATTGATCCGGCCCGATCAGCTCGCCTTGCTTCCAGATCGGCGTGCGCACGGTGCCGTCGGCATGGATCGTGTCGTCCGGCCAGTCGCGGCTGGCATCGGGAAAATAAAATCTTCCGGGAAATGTTCCGGCGATGACCCGGCAGCCGTATTTGCTGGCGAGCAGTTTGGCATGGCGCTCGATTCCTTTGAAATCGCTCGACCCGCCGTGCAGCAGGAAAAAGCCGATCTTCTTGCCGTCGGCGCCGCTGGGAATTTTCCCGGCGTCCACCGGTTCGTGCACGACCATGCCCAAGTCCCAATCCATGCCGAGCACATTGATGCGGAAAATATCTTCCGTGCTCTTGATCGCGATGTCGGGCAGGGCCAAAACTTCGTCGGTGTCTTTGATGCACTGTTCGCGCGCGATGAATTCAGGTGGTTGCCATTGGCTCATGATAGGCGTCTCCTTATTACGATGGATGTTTCTTGGATTAACTCGCGCGGGCAGTCTAAGTCAATCGCGTCGCTAGACAAGCGAGCGGAAAAGCGGATAGAAAGACGGAAGCGAAAAGATTTGCAGTGATGGAGTACGGGAGTGTTGGAGTAATGGATATTCGAAACGGAATGATTAAATCTAATATTCCCCGCTGCTTGCGGCGGGCACAACTAAATGGGGTTTCCAAAGGGGGCGAGCATCCCCTTTGGTCGCGAGCGGGGTTCATACCCCGATCGCGAAATGCCGAGTTGATCACCGCATTAGCGATTCTCTTGCTGGCGAGTGCGCTCGGCCATGCCGCTGAGAAACTGCGCGTCGCCACCGGCGGATTTTCGCCGAGCGTGCCGCCGTATATTTCTTTCGCCAAGCCGTTTCTGCTCAAGCAGGATATCGAAGTTGAAGATATCTTGATGAGCAGCGGCACTTTGTCGGCGCAGACTTTGGCTTCGGGGCAGGTGAAAATCATCGTCACCACCAGCGCGGTGGTGCCGCAGTTCAATATCAACGGCGGCGACATGGTGATCGTTGCCGGCACGATCAACAAGCTGCCCTATCAAATCGTCGCGCGCGGCGAGATCAAGACGCCGGCGCTGCTCAAGGGCAAACGCGTGGCGATCAGCCGGTTCGGTTCGTCATCCGAGTGGCTGGTGCGGTTGTCGTTGACGAAGATGGGTTTGGACCCTGACAAAGACGTGTCGATCATTCAAATCGGCGGGCCGAGCGAACGGCTGGCGGCGTTGCTCAACAACGCGGTGCAGGCGACCTTGCTCGGCCCGCCGACCAGCACTCACGCGGTGCGCACCATGGGCATGGTACAGCTCGCCGATTTGACCGAATCCGAAACCACCTATCCGTTGCAGTCGGTGATCACCACGCGCGCCTTCGTGAAAGAAAATCGCCCGCTGGTGAAACGATTTCTGCGCGGCCTCGGTTTGGCGTTCAATCACTACCGCGAGCGGGCGCAGGACGGTATCGCCTTTCAGATGAAGCAATTCAAATTGCCCAATGACCTTGCCGAGGCCGGCTATCGCTCGTCGGTGCGAGTGATGGAGCCGGAGTTGAAACCGCCGGATAATTCCGCCCTCGATCTCGTCGTCAAAGAACTCGCGGTGCGCATCGAGAAAGCGAAGACGGTGACGCCGGATGAATTAAGGATGGTCGACGACTCGATCCGCGTGGAGTTGGTGAAAGAAGGGATCTTCAAGTCATCAAGATAGTTGGCGTGACGTCAATCGTTTGATTCCGTCATACCGGCGCAGGCCGGTATGGCGATCTTGGAACGCTTTGTTCGGTTCTCTCTCCCCTTGCGGGAGAGAGTTAGAGTGAGGGCTCTTGGAATGCGTGCCCTCACCTCAATCCTCTCCCAGAGGGAGAGGATGTAATCCAGGGAAAATCTGCCCCCAGCCTTTGCAATGGATAGCGTAGTGATAATAGAAGATAAGAGATCGACGGAGGATTGAAGGTATGAAGGTTCTCATCACGGGCGGCATGGGCGTCAACGGTGCGGTGACCGCGCGACTGATGGTGCGCGACGGTTTGCGTCCCCTATTGATGGACAACCGGGTCGATTACACCTTGATCGAAGACATCAAGAATCAAGTCGACATCGTCACCGGCGATATCTGCGACCAGGCGGCTCTGGAAAAAGCCGTCGATGACTTCAAAGTCACGCACATAGCCCATCTGGCGGCGTTGATGCCGGAACCGGCGGAAGCCAACCCGCGGCTTGCGGTTCGTGTCAGCTTCGACGGCATTATCAATATTCTCGAAGTCGCCCGCGCCAAGGGCGTCAAGCGAGTGGTTTATACGAGCTCGAAGGCGGCCTATGGTGAAATCAATGGTGAAGAAGGGCCGCCCAACTATAAACCCGTGAACGAAGACTATCGCAAGCAGCCCGCCGATCTCTATGGCTCGATGAAAGTCGGTTGCGAAGAACTCGGCAGATATTATCGCGAAACCTATGGCATCGAGTTCATCGCTCTGCGCTTCGTGTCGATCTATGGACCGGGGAAAGAAGCGCGCCATGGGCCGCTGTCGTTCTACGGTCAATTGATCGAGCGCGCGCGCGAAGGCGCCAAGTGGGTGATCCCGCAGGGGGGCGATCAATTGAACGATGCGGTCTATGTCGGCGATGTTGGCCGCTCGGTCTATCTTGGTCTCAAAGCGCCGACGCCGAAGGAGTGGACGTTTAATATCGGCACGGGCAAGGCGAGTACGCCGCGTGATTTTTTGAACGCCACGGCGAAGCTATTTCCAAATCATAAAATTGAACTCGGTCCAGGGCCGAGCAAATTGGGCAGAAGTAAACAGAGTTACTGCATCTTCGATATCTCGGCTGCGAAGCGGAATATCGGTTATGAGCCAGCGTACACGGTCGAGCAGGGCGTGAAAGATTACGTCGAGACGTTGGATCGGTTGGGCAGATAGGATAAAGACGACTCACCACGAAGGACACGAAGGGTTCGGAAAATTATTTCTCCGAACTTCGTGCTCTTCGTGTCCTTCGTGGTGAAAAATCAGTTTCGATTACACTGGCAAATTGGCAATTCATTGACGGAGGAACAATGGCAGAGACACCTAAAGGCGGCGGCGAAATTTGGTCGGCGGGGATCGGCCGCAAGAGCAATGCGCAGTATGGCTCGGACTTGATGCTCGAAGTGCTGCGTGAGTTGGGGATTAAATATATCGCGCTCAATCCCGGCGCGAGCTACCGCGGCTTTCATGACTCGATGGTCAACTTCGAGCCCGGCAAGGGGCCGGAGATGATCATGTGCACGCATGAAGAGATCGCCGTGGCGATCGCCAACGGCTACGCGCGCGCCACCGGCGAGATCATGGCGACGGGATTGCACAACGTCGTCGGCTTGCAGCACGCGAGCATGGCGATCTTCAATGCCTGGTGCGACCGCACGCCGATTTTTAATCTCGGCGGCGGTGGGCCGCAGGATTCCACACAACGGCGCTCCACCGATTGGGTGCACACGGCGAATGTCCAAGGATTGGCCGTGCGCGAGTATGTCAAGTTCGACGACCAGCCGACGACCGTCGACGGCGTCGCCGAGTCGTTCTTGAAAGCGTATCGCATCGCCATGACCGAGCCCAAGGGGCCGGTTTATATTTGTCTCGACAGCGACGTGCAGGAAGCCAAGATCAACAAGCCGATGGTGGTGCCCCACGCGCAGCTGTTTCGTCCGCCGGCGGGCGCGGCGGCGAATCCGGAATCGTTGAAGACAGCGGCGCGTTTGCTCGCCGAGGCGCAGTGGCCGGCCATCGTCGCCGGCGAGTTGGCGAAGAATCCCAAATCGCTGCCGCCGATGCTCGACTTGGCGGAAGCGTTGGGCGCGCCGGTGGTGGATACCGACGGCCGTTATGCTTTTCCCAGTACTCATCCTTTGAATCTCACCAACGCGCGCGAAGACGCATTGCAAAATGCCGATGTGGTTCTCGCCTTGGATGTGCCCAGCTTGGGCGTGCCGCTGGGACCGTCAGTGCGAGAACGCGGAACGTTTGCGCCGATCGTGTCGCCTTCATGCAAAGTGATTCACATCACCCAGCTCGATCTCGAACGGCAGAGTTGGGTGAGCGACAACATGTGGCTCTTACCGGTGCATGTGCCGATCGCGGCGGACACCTCGGTGGCGTTGCCGCCGTTGCTCCAACAGGTGCGCGAGCGTTTGGCGGCGATCCCCAATTCCGCCAAGCAAGTGCAAGAACGGCGCGCCAAGGTTGAAGCCATTTATCACGAGACGCGCAAGAAAAGCGCCGAGTGGATCAAGAAAACTTGGGATGAAAAGCCGATCTCTCAGGCGCGCTTCTTCAGCGAGATCAATCAGCGCGTGCAGGGGAAATCCTGGGCGCTGGTCTCGGCGCATGGACGGCGCTGGCGCGAAGTGATCGAAGTGAGCGAGCCGGCCCACGGCATGGGCGGCGGGCGCGGCGGGGGCGTCGGTTACGGTCTGCCCTCCTCCATCGGTTCGGCCCTCGGTTTCAAAGAGAGCGGCCGGCTGTGCGTCAGCATTCTCGGCGACGGCGATTTCTTGATGACATCGAATGCGCTGTGGACCGCGGCGAAATATCAGATTCCTTTGCTCGTGGTGGTGCTCAATAATCGTTCCTACTACAACGACGAAGAACATCAGGAGCGCATGGCGCGGGCGCGCAACCGGCCGGTGGAGAACAAGGGCATCGGCATCCGCATCGAAGATCCGGCGCCGGATCTGTGCGCCATCGCGCGGGCGTTCAGCGTCGATGCCTTCGGGCCGATCACCGACCCGGCGGAACTCGGCGCGGCCCTCGACAAAGCGATCGCGATCGTGGCTAGCGGCAAACCGGCGGTGGTCGATGTGATTACGCAGCCGAGATAGTCGTGAAAAATTTAGGATTCGGATGGTTGGCCGCAAAAAGCGCAAAAGGCACAAAAAAATTAATCTTGTAGGGGCGAATAATATTCGCCCTGGGGTGGCGGTCCAGAGGGAAATGTTTAACGGTATTAAAATTTTTCTAATCGGCGCTTTGTTGGCGACGGTGGGGTGCGGGGAAAAGCCGCCTACCGCGCCGACTCCAGTCGAGCGCGGCAAGTATTTGGTCACCATCGCCGTCTGTCATGATTGTCATACGCCGAAGATCGAGGGTCCGGGCGGCAAACCGGTTCTCGATGAAAAACATTTGCTCTCCGGTCATCCGGAGAAAGCGCCGTTTCCAACTTGGACGCCCGACGACATGAAGCAGCGCAACGCCGTGGCACTGACCAATCCGATGCTGACCGCATGGGCCGGACCCTGGGGCGTGAGTTTCGCTATCAATTTAACTCCCGACAAAGAGACCGGCATCGCCGAATGGAGCGAGGAAAGTTTTATTCAAGCGCTGCGCACCGGCAAGCATCAAGGGCAGCCCAACGGGCGCGAGATTCTGCCGCCGATGCCTTGGCAATTCTTCAAATCAATGACCGACGACGATATCAAGGCGATCTACGCATACCTGCGGACGATTCCGGCGGTGAAAAATCAGGTGCCGCTACCGGTGGTACCCGGCGTGCCGCCGGCACCGGAAGCGAAACAATGATCGCGTGGGCGAAGTGTGGTCATTTCTAATATTCTTTGTAGGGGCGACCGGCGGTCGCCCGTTCGAGAGGGGAAACAGATGAACAAACTCATCGAGCAAAATCTAAAAGCGGTGCTGGAGCGCGAAGGCTTGGTGCCCAAGGCCGGCGACCTGGAACAGTTCAACGAGATTATCGAACTCTACATGGAAAATCTCAAACAGCTGCACTCGGTGAACTTGGGTGCGGAAGAATTGGCTCCGGTGTTCCGGCCGGAGTGGACGGGGAAGTGAGTCGGAAGTCGGTGGTCAGTAGTCATTTGTCGGAATCGCCGGAAAATCTCTTTTGCGTGATTCGCGCTGATTGGGCGTTGGTTTAGGAAGGGGGCGTCATGGCCGTCGCAGAAAAACCGCTTTACTATTTATCGATCGATGAAGCGCAGCAATTGATTCGCGGGCGTAAGCTTTCGCCGGTGGAGTTGACCCGCGCGGTGCTCGATCGCATCGCCGCGGTCGATGATAAACTGCATGCGTACATCGATTTACTGTCCGACAGCGCGCTCAGTGAAGCGAAGAGCGCCGAAGCGGAGATCGCCAAAGGGAACTGGCGCGGGCCGATGCACGGCATTCCCTTCGCCGTGAAAGATCAGTTGGATGTCGCCGGCTTGCCGGCGCGGGTGCGCCAATTCACCGAAGGCGTCGGCGATGCCACGGCGGTGCGTAAGTTGCGCGAAGCCGGCGCCGTGCTGCTCGGCAAATTGCACATGAGCAGTCTGCCCGGCGACCTGCCGTTGCCGCGCAATCCCTGGAACACGGATCATATCACCGGCGGTTCGAGCACCGGCGCGGGCGCCGCGGTGGCGGGCGGACTTTGTCTCGGCGCTCTCGGCGAAGACACCGCGGGATCGATTCGCAATCCGTCGGCGTTTTGCGGTATCGCCGGTTTGAAAGCCACCTACGGCCGGGTCAGCCGCCACGGCCTGGCGCCGCTCAGTTGGTCGCTCGATCACTGCGGGCCGATGGCAAGGGCAGTCGAAGACTTGGCGCATATGCTCAACGCCATCGCCGGCCACGATGTCAACGATCCGACTTGCAGCGAGGCGCCGCTGGTCGATTACACCAGCGCGCTACGCGACGACGTCAAAGGTATGACTATCGGTGTGCCGCGGGATTACATCGACGCCTGCGCGCCACGCACGGATGCGATCGTCTTAAAGCGCGTCGATGAAGCGATCGCAGTATTGCAATCCATGGGCGCGAAGATCGAAACAGTGAAGACGCCGACGCTGCATCTGGCGACCATCGCCAATGCGGTGATTTACTACAACGAGTTCTGGGCGGCGCACAAAGGCGACGCGGCCTGGGTGTTGGCAAATGGCGCGGCGCAGCGGCGCGCGCGGATATATCTCGGTCTGCTCACCGGCTCGGCGGATTATATTCAAGCCCAGCGTATCCGCGGCCGCTGCCGCGCCGAACTCGCCGAAGTTTTTCAGCGTGTGAATTGCCTGGCGCTGCCCAATCAAGCCGGCCCGGCGCCGCTGGTTAAAGACGTCGGTGCCATCGATACTTTATACAAGCATGTCCAGCCGGAATATCACGGACCGTTCAATTTAACCGGCCTGCCGACGTTATCCGTGCCGTGCGGATTTTCAGAAAATAGTCTGCCGATCTCGTTACAGTTGGTCGGCAAAGCCTTTGACGAGGTGTCGGTGCTGCGCGCGGGTTACGCTTATCAACAGCAGTTGAAGTGGTACAAAAAAAGACCAGCAATCTAGGCAAGAGGTAACAGGCATTAGGCAATAGTTATGACGGCCTTCCGATTGTCTTACTGTTGCCTAATGCCTAACTTGAAGGAGAACGAATTATGGACATTCAACGAATCAATCCGCGCGAATGGAACTGCAATGCCGCGGTGTTTGGCGACTTGGTATTTTGCTCAGGTATGGTTGCCG
>SHYW01000164.1 GCA_009692615.1 Deltaproteobacteria bacterium
GCTGCCGCGATTTGGCGCTTTGTTTTCCCGGCTTGGCTAAGTCGGCAAAGCGTACAGCGCTCTTCAAGCGAAAACTGTTGATACTTTTGTCCCATAGCAACACCTTATCCCAATAGTGTTGCACTTCGCTTGTGAATCTAGGGTATCCATGATTGTTTTGGCACTGCGGCAAAAGTGGAGATGGATGCCGGCCTTCGCCGGCATGACGAACGAAAAAGAAAAACCGTATCCGATGATCGACGATTATAATTCTACTGCAAGATCTTCTCGGCGAACTTCTGCGACTTCAACCGAATATCCACGCACTTGTCTTCAAGGTAATTGCGCAGCCGTTCATTATCCTTGACGCTCAAAAAATCCTTGGACGCTTCCACGCCCTGCTTAGCCATCCATTTGGTGTCGACGTCCAAGCGGCGCGTGCCGTGCAAGAGCACGCGGCTGTAAATTTCCTGCCCTTCTTTGCTGAGTAGCCAGTTGACGAACACTTTGGTCGCATTCGGATGCGGCGGATTTTTGACGATCGCCAGCGTGCCATAACCGTTACTCGACGGGTTGCCTTCGATTGGATCAGGTAGATCCTTCACCGGCAAACCCGCCTTTACGAAGGGCTCGATCTGCGCCAGGCCGATGCCCAGCGTGATCGCGAGTTTGCCCTTGGCCAGCGCCTCGGCGAGCTGGCGCAGATTCTGCGTGACGAACAAATCCTGGGCAACGAGCTTTCTTAAAAACTCCTCGCCCTTCAAGTCCCACAGATAGGACCACACGGACAAGCCCGAACCAGCCACGCGTGGATCGCTGAGTCCGATCTTGCCTTTCCATTTCGGATTGAGCAGATCGTCGAGCGAACGAAACTCCTCTGCTTTCGACAGCGACGTGTTGTGCCAATAGCCCTCGGTACTCTTGGTTGAAATGAAGGAATAGAAAAGCTTGGTGCCGCTGACGTTGTCCATAAAGATATGGCCGCCCCACCAATTCTTCGCCTCCTTCACTTCGGGAAGAATCATGTAAGGCTCAATTGGATCGAACATTCCCGACTTGATCAACGGGACGCCGGTGCACGAGCCAAAGATGAAGGAATCGAAATAGCGCACGCCGGCTTTGCCTTCGGTGACGATCCGATTGGCAATCTGCGGTCCGGTGGCGGAAAAGATTTCCATCTCGATGCCGAAGCGGTTCTTGAATGCCGGCTCCAACTCCTTGCGCAATTCCGCGCTCGGCGGTAAGCCGACGACGACCTTGCCTTCCTTCTTCGCCTCCGCCACGGTCTTGTCCCACTCGGCTTGCTGGGCTAGTGCGAAACTGCAAGCAGCTACGAGCAATACTAAACTAGATAGGACAGATCCGACGAATCGGACCGTGCGCCTTGATTTTCCAGACTCAAGCCTCATGCCTCGCGCCTCATGCCTTACCAAAGCCCGCCCAACGCCGTCCCTTCGTGCGACAACGTCGACAGCAAAAAGTCCGCATCGCCATAGCGCGCCGCCGCCGCGCGAACCTCCGGGTCGTCGAGGATTGTCAGCCTGCCGCCGAAATCCACCAGCACCCGGCCGTCGATCGCCAAGTTCGCTTGCAAACAGCCGCCGTCGACATGGCGGTAGACCATATGTTTGCGCTGCGTACCGAGACCGACCCAAGGATAGCGGCTCAAAATTTCCCAGTGCATCGGGTCTTGAATGCCGCGTTCGGTCGACGCCTTGGGATGATAACCGAACATCACTTCAGTAAAAAAATCGCTGCCGGGAAATGCTTTGAACAAGCGTTTGGTCTCCGCGCCGATATCGCCGCCGCCTTCGACGCCGACGACTTTGGCGTCTTTGATCGTCCAAAGCATCGGTTCGCGCAACATGCCGGGCACGCCCTGGACCAAATCCAACTGCACCGTGCCGTTGGCCGTGCCCGAGCCGTTGTAGACACCGCAGCGGCCCCAGGGAAAATGACAGCGCCCCGCCGGCTCGCCGGCTTTGGTCTGCATGGCGTAGATGCGTTTGTTGTCGTACTCGGCAACCAACTTAGTTCCATACGGTCCGGTTATCGTGACTTTCGAACCGGCGGCGACGATCGCTTTGACTTTGCGCGCGATGGTCCAGAGTAATTCATTGGGATAGCGCGCGTAGTCGGTGGCGAGCAGACCGGGCCAACCTTCGAAATAAATTTTATAGGGCTTCACCCGCTCGGTCGGCGCGCCGGCGTCGCCCTCTTTGGGCGTGCGCAACCGCTCGCGATAGTTGGTCGAGCCGTTGATAAACACCGGCCAGACCCAAACCGCGACATCGACGGCTTCCATGGCGCGCAGCGCCGCTTCCGGCACGTCGCCGTAACGCAGAATCGGCTCGACGATCATCTCCATCGGCGTCGCGCCGTGCAAACGCTACGCCGCAGCCAGCGCGTCGATGGAATCGCCATCGCTCGAGCGATCGGCCAGCAACAGCACGGAGTCACCGGGGCGAATATCCGCCGCCTCGATCATATTGCGCGCGCCAATGACGAGATCGCTAACCTTTGGCTTACCGCCGATCATTACGCCTCCGTTTTTCTTTGCCGCTTCGTCGCAATCGGAATTTCACCACGAAGGCACGAAGGACACGAAGGTTTCGGAAAATTATTATTCCGAACTTCGTGCTCTTCGTGTCCTTCGTGGTGAAAAGTCCTATTCAAACGAAGTACGCTATTGCACATCGAACCTGGTCGCGCGCTCCGAGACGTTATTGAACGCCTTGGGATGCACCAGCTTACGGCTGTAGAGTACCATGCGCAGGAAGCCGGGGCTGCCGGTGATGCGGTGCGCGACGCCGCGCGGGATGTAGGACATCTGCCCGGCGTCGAGTTCCATGGCTCCCCATTCGGTGTGGTTGAGCGAATGGCCGCGGAACTGAAACCAGATCTCGTCCTCGTCGCAACCGCGATGAAAACCGTTCTGCTCTTCTTCCAAGTTGTAAACGTCGACGCGGAACTCTTTGCCGTTGTAAAGGATCGGCGCCCGCGCGCCGCCCTTGCCGGTCATGCCGGTGAAATAATTGAACGCGCTCAACTTGCGCACCGGCCGGCCGCCTTCGCCCTTGCAGCCGATCAACGCCGCAACATCGCGCTCAACCCAGAGATCCGACTGTGGGTCCCAGAAACTGATATGCTCCAGCGCAGTCCCGTCGTTCGAAGTCTCGCCATGACCGTTCTCGGTGCCAATGGGCTCCGAAGCCTTCACGGTAAATTTATTTTGCGTCAACGGCTGCTCCGGATCGACGCCTTCGCTGACCGCTTCTTGAGTCGCCACGCGCAGGCGCAGGCATTGGTCCGAACCGGTGCTGCGATGGGAAATCGCCGAAGGCACCAGCGCGATCTCGCCGGGCTCCAGTTCGATCACGCCGCCTTCGCTCTCGATCTTCGAGCGGCCGGAAAATTGTAAATAAACGATGTCGTAATCCGCCGCGCGGGTAAGCTGAGTCTCGCGGCCGGCGATAAGCTCGGTGCTGACACGCAGCGCATCGCCTTCGAACACCGTCGCCCGAGCGCGATTGCCGTTGAGCGGCGTGCTGCGCAAAAGATCAAAGGGCCGGATATGCGGCACCAAGCGCTGGCCCATGCGCGCCGTGCCGATCACCGCGCTTTCTTCGCGCGTCATCCAAATATGTTCCGATGGTTCACGGTGGGTCATGAACTCACGAATGTTTTTGCCCATAAATTCCTCCTCCTAATACTACGACCAGATTCATTTGCCCGGGCCCAGATAAGGCCCACAAGTCGCGCTTATTTAAACACGGCGGTCTTGTTGAGATAGAACTTCTTCATCGCCGGCCGGTATTTTCCCATCATCTCTTTGTTGAGATCGAGCGGCGGTTTGGCGCCCTCGGGGAGCAGCGAAAAATATTTGCTGTCCTTGGTGTCTTCGTCGAATTGTTTTTTAGCAGCGGCACGGAGTTCTGGCGATGTCAGTAAATCCAACACCGAGGTCGCGATCACCTTTGCGCCCGCCACCGCGCCCTTGTGACCGATCGACATCGTCGGCGTAATTCCCGCCGACCAGTGATGCGCCTGTATACCCGGCACAACCGATGGAAAACGAATGGTGCCGGTCGGCACCACCCAGGTGATGTCGCCAATGTCGTTGGATGAAGAATTCTGCCGGCCGGCAGCCAGCGGCAATACTTTGGTCGGCAAACCGATTTCTTTTTGACCCATGGATTTTTGTAATGCCCTGGCGAATTTGTTTTCGTCTTCCGTCCAGTTGGGCATCCCGACCGTATCGATATTTTTCTGAATCGCTTCAGCCAGCGCTTTATTGCCCAGTGACGGCCACGCTGCGCCGAACGGTTCCATCTCCATGGTCGTGCCGGTCATGAGTGCAGCGCCTTTGCCGATGTTGACCAGCTTGTCGAAATTTTCTTTCGCCCAAGGCCCCGTCGCATCGCGAATGAACCACCAAATCTGGCCGACATCGGGAATAATGTTAGGCTGCACACCGCCCATGGTAATCGTGCGATGGCCACGATAGGTCGGCCGCAGATGCTCGCGCAATTTGTCGAAGCCGATGTCCATCAGCACCACCGCGTCGACTGCGTCAACTCCATCCCAGGGATTCACTCCACCGTGTGCGGTTCTACCTTTGAAGGTAAACTTCGCGCCAATCAAAGCATAATTCCCAAGGCCGTAACCCGTACCCAAGCTGTCCGCCACATGCGTGATGATCGCGGCGTCAACATCTTTGAAATAGCCGTCACGCACGAGATAAGGCCGGCTCATGAGCTGTTCTTCAGCCGGACCGATGGATACGACTACGGTGCCAGGTAGTTTGAATTGCTCCATCGCCTTCTTGACCGCATGCGCCGCACCGACTGCGGCTGCGGCCATCAAGTTGTGCCCTTCCATATGGCCAGGCGCGCCTTCGACGAGCGGTTTGCGCGGAATGCTACCCGGCGTCTGCGAACCCTCGGGCAACGAATCCATTTCGGTCGCGATGGCGATCACGGGTTTCCCCGAACCCCAAGTCGCCCAAACATTGGTCGGCAATCCGGCGCCGCCGAGTTCAACTTTGAAACCGATCTGCTCCAACGTGGCTTTCAAATACTTCGAGGTTTCGTACTCCTGCATCCCCGGCTCGCCGAAGTGGTAAATCACATCGCCCACCGTGGCGATCTGCTCAGCGTTGCGCTCAACCACTTCCAACGCGACTTTCTTCGCATCAGTGGGTGACTGGGCCGTGCCAAGTTTCTGGAAACTCGTGAACATCATCACGAAAATGACGATCGACGCACAGGTAGGGCGCGGCGAACGGGGTTTTCGAATTAAAGTCTGCAAGGACATAGTCGTTTCACCTCCTTGTCAACGACTTATCACGGCAGAAAGGTAAAATCGAAGTCCGCCGAGAAGGATTCCCCATCACAGATGTCATTTGGGCGAGGAAAGCCAGCTAAAATTCTAAAATCACCTGCGACCAGTTTAGTTTAGCCCTGAAGCAATTGCCCGTTCAGCAGGGTTGCACCGATTATTTAACTTGTGTAACGTGCGGCGGTCCGTAGGTATTTTGTATGTTAGTAATCCGCGATCACCTACTGCTGTTGTTGGCGTTTGTGGGAATCGTCGGCTGTGCGAGCACAGAACGACTGTACTACCGCCCAGCCTCCTCCGCCGCGGTGACGCCGCCCGAAAGATCCGTCGCCAACGAATATTTCAAATCCATCGCGCCCTTCGAATCCCTCAATCCTCCTGCTGCTAGTAGCAGCCCAACACTGACGAAAAATGAAATAGACGCGCGCACGCCCAACCGAGAGGAGCTGCCGGCCCATGTGCGGTAATATTTCGAACGCCGCACCGACCGCGATGAGAATCAGGAAAGTGTTCAGACATCCAACACAACGGCTGCGAGCCAGCCGCGCGTAAGCAATGACAATCAGCTGCTCGACCTATTAGACAAAGATCTCAACAAGGTGGTGGAGCAGCCCAGCGAGCGGCGCCGGCTGCAATTCTCCCGGCAGGTCATCGACCACCCCCAGGTGCGCCAATACCTGCGGCAATACACCACGACTTCAAAGGCGCAGATGCTGACGTTACTTTCGCGCTCGGGCAAATTCATGCCGATGATCGCCAAAGTGCTCAGCGACGAAGGCTTACCGGAAGAGCTCAGCTATCTCGCGTTTGTCGAAAGCGAATTGATGGTCCATGCGACTTCGCAGTTCGGCGCCGTGGGGCTTTGGCAGTTCGTTCCCGCCACCGCTAAGCAGTATGGTTTACGCATCGACAATTGGGTCGACGAGCGGCGCGATCCGATCAAGTCGACGCGCGCCGCCGCCACGTACCTAAAAGAACTGCACAGCTATTTCGGCAAATGGTATCTCGTCACCGCCGCTTACAACGCCGGACCGACGATCATCAACCGGGCCTTGCAGTCGAGCAAGGCCAATGATTTTTGGGATTTCAAAAGCCGAGATAAACTGAGCGAAGAAACCCGCAACTTCGTGCCCAAATTTGTCGCCATCTCACTGATCGCCAGCGATCCGAAAAAATATGGCTTCGATAACGTCTACTATCACGAGCCTCTGGAGTTCGAAGAGGTCGAGGCGGAAGGCTCACTGAAGATGGAGGCTCTGGCGGAAATGGCGCAGACCGACGTGGCGACGATCCGCGATCTCAATCCGGCGCTGCTAAGAAATCTGACACCGCCCGGCGCTAAGGGCTACACCGTACGCGTACCGATAGGCAAAGCGACGGTGTTCGCTAAAGCCAACAGCGGCCTCAGTGGTAAGGACATAGAAACCGGGAAAGTAATGACCCACGAAGTTAAACGAGGCGAAACTATCTTCTCGATCGCACGCCACTATGGTCAAGCGGTAGCGACTTTGATGCAGCTCAATGGCTTGTCGAGCCCGCGCCTGCAAATCGGTCAAAAAATCAAAGTGATCTCCGACGGCATTCGCGCCACGCTGCGCTAGGCGCTACTTGCGCTGGTTCATCGGCACGAAGTCGCGAGCTTCCGCACCCAAATAAATCTGCTTGGGCCGCGCTAACTTCTGTTCGGGATCGGTGAGCATCTCTTCCCACTGAGCGATCCAGCCCACCGTGCGCGGAATTGCGAACAGTACCGGGAACATATCCATCGGCAGTCCCATGGACTGGTAGATCAAGCCCGAGTAAAAGTCGACGTTGGGATAAAGTTTGCGCTTGATAAAATAGTCGTCGCTGAGCGCGATTCGTTCCAGCTCCAGTGCGATTTCGAGGAGCGGATTTTTCCCGGTCACCTCGAACACCTGATCGGCGATGTGCTTGATGATGCGGGCGCGCGGGTCGTAGTTTTTGTAGACCCGATGGCCGAAACCCATCAAGCGGCCCGATCCGCCCTTAACTTTTTGAATGAACTCTGGAACTTTGTCCTTGGAGCCGATTTCCATCAGCATGCGCAACACCGCTTCGTTGGCGCCGCCGTGGAGAGGGCCATAGAGCGCCGCCGCCGCGCCGGCCACCGACGAGTAAGGATCGGACTGCGAGCTGCCGATGCCGCGCATGGCGTTGGTGCTGCAGTTCTGCTCATGGTCGGCGTGTAAAATAAAAAGTATATCCAACGCCTTTTCCAGCACCGCATTGGGCTTGTATTTGAGCTCGGTCATCTTGAACAGCATGTTGAGAAAATTGCCCGCGTAGCTCAGATCGTTGTCCGGATACGAGTAGGGCAAACCGAGACTGTGACGATAGGCGAAGGCGGCCAACGTCGGCATCTTGCCGATCAAGCGATAGGTTTGCTCAAGCCGATTCTTGGCGTCGAAGATTTTTTTCGCACCGGGATAAAAGGTCGATAGGGCGCCGACAGTGCTCACCAACATGCCCATCGGGTGGGCATCATAATGGAAACCGTCGATCAGTTTGCGGATGTTTTCATGAACAATGGAGTGAATCGTGACGTTACGGGTCCAGTCGTCGAGCTGCGCTTGGGTCGGCAATTCACCATTGAGAATCAAATAGGCGGTTTCTAAATAGGTGCCCTTTTCAGCGAGCTGCTCGATCGGATAACCACGGTGGCGCAGGATGCCTTTATCGCCATCAATATAGGTGATCTTACTGGCGCAGGACGCGGTGTTCATGAAGCCGGGGTCGTAACTGACGATCCCATCATCCTCAGAGATCTTGATTTGGAACAAATCCGTCGCCTTGATCGCGCCATGCTTGATCGGAATCTCGTACTGCTTGCCAGTCCGGTTATCGGTAATCGTCAATGTCTCTGCCGCCATGGTATTTACCTTTCGCTACCGCGCGTCCTGTCGCTGCGCCTTTCTTTTTAGACCATCGCCCTGCGCCGGTCAACTCCATTTCGCCGACGTGTTGTAGCAAAGTGATTATGTCAGGGGTTAACGGCAACGTAATTATGTCAGGGTGGAAGGATGACAACCCTGACAATGAAAGACGAGAAACGACTAGACGTAATTCAACGAGTATATCGCAGCGAGATCACCGTGGTTGAGG